>JBAYQC010000012.1:0-19878 GCA_041677365.1 Candidatus Izemoplasmatales bacterium
CCTTTTTCACGATACTTCTCGTAAAGTTTTTGAATACCTTCATATTGTGGGGTAAATCCACATTTTGTTGCTGAATTAAAAATCAGTAACACTTTTCCTTTATACTTTTCTAAACTAACATCTTCTCTCTCAATATTCTTAATTGAAAAATTATATACATTCATAATTTCACCTCTTTATTTTATTTTACCATTATTAAAATAAAATGCATGCGATATGATTATGAATTTTTAATATCGTTATTTATTTTAATCCGGACATAGATTATTAACATCAATAGCAAACCGATAAAAATCATTAAATTAGAGAAATCAAAAACGTATAAGGGCTTGATTTCATAAAGGAATCCACCAATCAAAGGACCCGCAATCATTCCTATCGAGTAAAAAGACTGCCTTATACCCATTATAGAACTGTAAAAACCTTCATTCGCATTGTCAGCTATAAAGTTTTGTTCTAAAGGTTGATAGATTGCTTTGCCAACGACATAAAGCATATAAAGTGTATAAACAAATAAAATGAAGTTATTAGCCCTAAATACAATAAATATTACAACTATACTTATTATCTGGGAAATAATCATCACTAAAAGATTTTTTCGAAGCCTTGAAATCATCGGAACTATTAACACTGATGTAATTAGTGAAACTATACCAGTTACAAACACAAAATTACCAATATCGCCAGAACTATAACCTAAATCATCAAAATAAACATCCAAGTACTTTGATAAATTTGTTATGGCTATACTTATAAAGGTAAGTGAAATCATGAATAATAAAAGGTTAAACTTGATATTTTTGATGTTCTTGAAGCTTTCGATAATTGTCGGCTTCTTGGTCGCTTTATGAATAACATCCTTTTCTCTTACTACAAATAGAATGCTTGAAGCGTACATAAGATTTAATAATCCTTGAATTAAGAAAACTACTCTTAAATCATCAGTATTTAGAAGATTAACCAAATAATCATTTGTACTAATTAATCCACCTAGAGCATAACCAACACTAGCACCAAGAGCGAGACCAGCAGCTAACCAAGCTAAATGTTTAGCTCGTGATTTTACTTCACTTATTTCAATCATATGAGCAACAAACAAAGTCATACTCGCTGAAACGCCAAAACCACTTAAAAATCGAAACAGTACCATCAAATACATATTGTTAACATACCCAAAACCAAATTGTCCAATACTATAAATGATTAAACCAATAAACATAAAGTATTTCTTCTTACCTTTATCCGCTAGAACACCCCATAAGGGGGCCCCAAGCATCAGCCCAAAACTCATGGTCGCATAAAAAAACCCAAACATATAGTCAGGAATTTCTAGACTTCTTACAAAAGCAGGAGTTACAGGATGGCCTAAATTATGTAACGTTCCTTGGATAAAATATAAAATTATAACTGCTATTACGGATTTTTTCATAATTAACCTCAAATTTCATCCTTGTTATTATACATTAAAACCATGAATAAATAAAACAAATTGCAAAAAAACAAGCAACCTGAAAGTTGCTTGTTTGAATCTACTTCTCTAGTCTAACAATTAAGTCTGATAACTGTTCTCTAAGAACTAATGGAGTGTTTTCTTGATATAAACTGTAATAGTATTTTCTTATAGCTTCAGTTTCTTCAAGCCATTCTCCCTTATCAATACCAAAAAGAATATCTATATTCTTCTTATCGATATTTAACCCGTTAAAATCAAATTTATTAGTGTCTGGTAATAAACCTATTGCTGATTCAACATAGTTATTTTTATCATCAGTTCTTTCAAAAACCCACTTTAAAACCCTACTGTTTTCGCCAAAACCTGGCCATAAAAATTTCCCATTTTCCTTCCTGAACCAATTGACAAAAAATATTTTTGGTAATTTCTCTTCTGTGGTTTGTTTTGATACATCTAACCAATGATTGACGTAATCAGCTATGTTATATCCAATAAACGGAAGCATTGCGAATGGGTCTCTTCTTACTTTTCCGATATTTTCATCGATAGCTGCTGCAGTAATTTCTGAACCCATAATTGAACCAATAAAAATTCCGTGTTTAAAGTTAAAACTTTGGTGAATTAAAGGAATAGTAGAAGGTCTTCTCCCACCGAAGAGTATTGCTGATATTGGAACTGGTTTCTCATACTCATCAGCTAAGGAAGGACAATTAGTAAGTGGAGCAGTAAACCGAGCATTCGGATGATCGGGCCGATTTTTATCACCTTTATACCAATCATTACCATGCCAATCAATTAAATGATCAGGTTCTTGAGATAACCCTTCCCAATAAACATCGAAATCATCTGTAAGGGCAACATTAGTGAAAATTGTATCACTTTTAATTGAATTCATCGCTGTAGGATTGGTTTTATAACAAGTGCCTGATGTTACACCGAAGAATCCAGCTTCAGGATTAATTGCATACATCAGTCCATCCTCTTTAATTTTTAGCCAAGCAATATCATCACCAATTGTTTCAGCTTTCCAATTTTTTAGACTAGGATTTATCATCGCAAGATTTGTTTTTCCGCAAGCACTAGGAAATGCACCAGTTATATATTTAACTTCATTTTTTGGGCTAGTTAATTTAAGAATTAGCATATGTTCAGCCAACCAACCTTCATCTTTGGCAATAGCTGAAGCGATTCTTAAAGCAAAACATTTTTTTCCTAACAAAGCATTTCCACCATATCCCGAACCATATGACCAAATCATTCTTTCTTCAGGAAACTGAGTGATAAACTTTTTTTCCATCGGAGCACATGGCCATGATGGATCTTCTTGTCCTGGTTCTAATGGGTAACCAACAGAATGAAGACATTTTACGAAGTCTGCTCCCTCATTAATCAAATCTAGAACTTTTTGTCCAGTTCTTGTCATAATATGCATATTTAAAACAACATACGGACTATCAGTAATCTCGACACCAAATCTTGACATTTCTAAACCAATTGGCCCCATAGAAAAAGGGATAACGTACATGGTTCTGCCTTTCATGGAGTTTTTGTAGAGCTCCCACATTAAGGGCATCAATTGATTTTTTGCAATCCAGTTGTTTGTTGGCCCAGCATTTTCTTGTTTTTCTGTAGAGATAAAAGTTCTTTTTTCTACTCTAGCTACATCGGAAGGATCTGATCTAAAAAGAAGTGATCGAGGTCGTTTCTTAGGATTTAATCTAATAGCTTTTTTTGTCTTCACTAAATGATCAGATAAATCATCATATTCTTTTTGACTTCCAGACCAAATTACTATATCATCTGGGTTGGTGTGATTTCTGATTTCTTCAATCCAAGCATTTAGTATTGCGTTTTTTGTCATTTTAAGTCTCCTTTATAAGTATTTTCAAAATAATTTATTTATATTTAGTTTTTTTGTTATAATGGTATTGAGGTGAAATTATGGATATAAAAAATAAAAGTATCGCTTTATTGATAGATGCAGAGAATATTAGTCCAAGTTATATTGAAATCATTATTGATGAAGCTAATAAATATGGAACGATTAATTACCGAAGAGTATATGGTGATTGGACAACTCCTCAACTCAACCCTTGGAAGAAAAAGATTAGCGAATTTGGTCTAACTCCAGTACAACAGTACGCTTATACATCAGGAAAAAATTCTTCTGACTTTACCCTAATTATCGATGCAATGGATATTCTTTATTCAGAAAAAGTAAACAGTTTTTGTATCGTTTCTAGCGATAGTGACTTTACTAAGCTTGTTACTAGACTTCGAGAAGACAACATGTTTGTTTTCGGTATGGGAGAATCAAAAACTCCGATTTCATTAGTTAACTCTTGCGAAACTTTTGCATACTTAGATAAAATGTTAAAAGCAGAACCTGAAATTGAAGAAGAAGCTGAAGTAGAAACCAAAGAAGTTAAGAAAAAAACCGCTAAAACAAAAGCTAAAACAATAAGTTCAATCACTCCACTAAGAAGAATCAAGCAAGAGCTAATAAATATTATTGATGCTAATCTAGAAGATGATGGTTGGGCTTACTGGAGTTTAATAGCACATTTATTACAGAAAAAATTCCCTGGGTTTCATCCAAGAAACTATGGTGATAACATTCGTTCTCTAGCATTTTTTGAAAAAATGAAAGAGTTTGAAGTAAAGAAACAAGCAACCGTAAGTTATATACGTAATAGAAAATAATCTAAGCCGTTAAAGGCTTTTTTTATTTATAGATCTTTTTAATGTACGGTGAATTCATAAGATGTAATAAGCCAGGATAGTTCACATGGAAATCAATCACATCTCCAAGTTTATAATCAGTCTCACCAATATCAACTATTAAATGGTCTGAACTTCCTCCAACAATAGTTATTCTCTTGTCTATAGGGAAAATATTTTCAATCATTACATCTTGCTTCCCGATGGCTAAAATAGCACGGTTCATCATACCTTTATCAGCAATGTTAACTTTCTCACCAAATGAATTTATTGAGACCATACCATCAGGAAAAGATGGTTTGGATTTAACTTCAATAATTTCGGCTTTCAATCGATAAATATCGTGATGGTAATCATTTAGATTAGATGAAAAAGCCGTTTCTTTCCCAAAAAAGATAGTTTCTCCGATTCTTAAACTATTTATCTCCTCAGGGATTAAAGCTTTATCAAATAGATAAACAGAAGATGAATTACCACCAGAGATAATTTCTAAATTAATTTTAAAATGATTTTCGATATTATCTTTGATTTTCACAAGTCTATCGAGGATTTCCTTGCTTGGAACTATACCTCCATAGCAGGTTAAATTAGTACCAATACCTTTTAAAACAATATTTTCTAAACTTAAAATTGATTTTATGTCATTTAAGTTATCATTTTTATAATAATGACCTTCTCTCAGGTCACCTAAGTCATACATGAAAATAATTTCGTGTTTTTTATTCTGCCTTTTAGCCTCTATGTTTAGGGAAAAAACAGTTTCTAATTCACTGTTTAATGACATATCTACATACTTAATAACATCAGTGATTTCTGATAGCATCGGAAGTCTTAACAGCACTGATTTAACTTTATGTTTTTTTATTTTTTTTATATTTTCGATTCTAGAATCAGCTATATAAGAAAAATTAGAATCACAAAAAAGTTTTATGATTTTTTCATCGCCACACGCAACCTTTACTACAGGTATAATTTCTGAAATATTATTTTTTAAAGCATGATTTTTAAAAATTTCGATATTTTGTTTTAACTTTTCTAAATCTATTTCAATACTTGGATACATTTTATTCTATCTCCAAACTTGATTTCATTAATTTCAAAGCAGCAGAAGGATGTTTTTTTGACAGGACACCGAGTGAAGCCATTATATAATTCTTGTCAATTAAAACAAGAGATGAACTTGAAGGGACTAGAAGCAAATCGTTTTGTGCTTTGATAACATCTTTAATGATCTTAGACCCATTACTAAGTCTGGTCAAGGCACCTCCAGTGCCAATAATATATTTAACATTTGTTAAGTCTTTACCCTCAGCATAAGCTTTTTTACCGGAACTGTTATAAAGATACACAATTTTTCCAGAATGCCTTTTTAAAGCTATGTCGAATGCTTCCTGTGTTAGTCTGGTTGTAAGGGCGATTTGGAGACCCTCAGGAATTGGTTTATATTCTTTTATCAATTCTTCCAGATTGTGCTTTTCTATCTTTAGTTCTTTGGATAGGTTATCTAACCCGATTATGTTTATAATATTATCTTTGTTAATATAAACACCCAAGTCACCTTCAACAGTTCTCTTAGCTTTTGGCTCAGGAGCAATAAGTATTTTGCTTATTTCTTCTTTTCCTTCGGTAACTGAATGTATATCTGTTGTGGCTCCACCGATATCAACAGTTATCAAGTCGCCGATATTATCACTTAGCAATTTACTAGCTTCCATTACAGCTCCGGGAGTCGGAATGATTGTATCTGAAATCATTGCCTTAATTTTTTCCATACCGGGGGCCTTGATAATATGAGTTTCAAAAACATTTTGAATAATGTTTCTAGCACCTTCAACGGCCAAAACATCAATCTTTGGATAAACATTATCACTTAAATATAAGTATTTATCTTGACCGTTTTCTAGAAAGATTTTTTTAACCAGATTATGGTTTTGAATATTCCCAGCATAAATAACCGGTATATCTAGTTTCATCTCTGCGATTTTTTTGCTATTTTCTAAAGCAGTCTTTCTTTCACCAAAATCTACACCACCGGCTATCATTATTATATTCAAATTCAAATCTTTGATTTCTTCCAATTGATAATCATCAAGAACACCAGCGGTTATCATTTTTAAGTTTGCTCCAGCACCTAAAGCAGCTTCTTTGGCTGCCTTTACTGTCATGTCATAAACTAAACCGTGAACACTCATTTTTAGTCCGCCAGCAGCACTAGAACTCGCAAAAGTTTCTTTTGCGAGTAATTCGTCAGTGTTTAGTTTTTTCATCAAGTCAACTTTAGCAGCCTCTAATCCAACTAAAACATCACCTTCTAAAACAGAGGTTGGTGCGTAGCCACTGCCTAAAAACAGTGGATTTTCTGAATCCAGATTATCGAAAGCATTAAGAATTGTGGTTGTTGAACCAATTTCAGCTACAAAAGCATCAACTTTCATTCATTTCTTCCTTCTTCTTAACAATAAACGACGCAACATGATGACCTTTAGCACCTCTACCAAACCCAGCATCAACACCATTTTTTTCTGCTATTTCCGGAGTTACTTGAGTTCCTCCAGCAACAATAATTATTTTATCTCTAATGCCTTTTTCAATAGCATACTCATGAGTTTTTTTCATGTTTTTATAGTGAACATCATCGTGAGAAATGATCGTTGATAAGAGGATTGCATCAGCGTTAGTTTCTATTGCTGCATCAACTAATTTAGTAATTGGAACAGATGTTCCTAAGTATATACAATTAATTCCATATTTTTCAATTCCACCATGCTTGATGTCGATAATTTCTCTCAAACCAACTGAATGTTCATCTTCACCAACAGTACCGGCGACGATTGTCAATGGATGATTTTCTACATAACTTTTAATTTCTAAGTCACTTAATAAGTCAGGTTCCTTTGGTAAAGTTAATGTATTTAAATCAATTTCAATGTCTAAACGACCCTTTATTTGAATTCTTGTAGCTTCAGCATTTTGCAATACTTCTCGATGAATTACTTCTGGATCTAATAAATTCATCTTTTTGGCAATTTCTAAACCTGCAGCTTCAGCATATCTAATTGAAGTAGGTAGAGTTACATCGATTACGAGAGTACCGTCTCCTGCCCACTCTACTTCAGGTTTAATCAAATTTGAGTTAAGATATTTTTTAGTTTTTTCTAATCTAACATTAACGTTGTCTTCTTCATCTAGTTCATCTATATATTGGATTTTAGAACGGTCTTCAAAAGTACATCCTGAGATTAACTTAGATGGATTGTCTCCATCTTTAAGACCATATTGTTCAATGTTGTTATAACCAAAATGGGCTGTTACAGGAGCGAAATAATCTTCATCACGTGCGTAAACCGTATTTGCGCCAATACCGCCATTAATTTTTCTGCTAATACCATCATAGTTTCTCTCTGGATAGATTCCAGAATCAATGAAGAAACCATCTTCAACAGCTTGGAAATATCCACCAACTTCTAACAGTTCTTCAAAGAAAAGAATCGCTCTCTCTTTTAGCTCTCGGACTTTAGCAGGTAAATAACCTGTATCTTTAAGTTCGACCATTTCTAATAAACCATCCATACCGATAAGTGCTTGCTTAGCAGTATCACAGGCCTCAACATTGTACATATGCCAAGGTACATTTCTACCTTCATCCGGTGTAATCGTCGATTGAATATCTGCAGAAGTAAGTTTAGAAATCATCATATTTAAAACATGAGTTACTGTAGCTTCTCTAGTTGATGATTCCATATATTTAGTATTCATTTGTGCACGCATTTTATAATCTTTAAAAAAATCTCTTAGCGCTTTAGCATATGGAAGATTTATTTTTAAGTCTGGGGCAGGAACGGCAGTAGGAGGTACAGTCGATAAGGCGATATTTTCTTTCTTTATTCCAACTTTCTCTGAAAAAAGACTGTTTATTGCATGTTGAACCATTAATTCAGGCATAACTTTCCACGCCACCATCGCCGTAGCGTTAGCATTATGTGCACCATCGATTTGTAGTATATCTGCCCAAGCCATGATTTTCTTACTTTCAGCTGCATCAACAAATGATCTAATCATATTGATGTTACGGTACAGGACATTATATTGAGGGTCTTGATGCGCTCCATTCACACCTTCTTCAGCAAACATTACTGCTATGTCTGGACCAGCAACGCCACTAACATAAGAATGATAATTTATCGGTCTTCCAACTTCATCTTCAATTATGTCTAAAGCTTTTCTTTGAGCCCTAACTTGTTTTCTCGTAATTGGAACACCACCAACACCCTGGGGAGTACCCTCAATCAATCCGTCAAAATGTGATTGACCTGCTGTACGAATTACCATTAAATGATCAGCACCATGCCAAGCCGCCATTCTCATTCTCCTAATATCATCTTCAAAACGACCACTAGCTATTTCTGAAGTTATGACTTGAACTGGTTGAGGATCAATATTGTCAAAATACTTTGCAGCTGGTAACGCTACGCTATTTTTCAGTGGCTTAGAAGCGTCAGAATAAGTGTTTCCGCCCATGTTCAAATCTTTAACAGCTTCTCTCCATGTCCACCCGCGTCTTCTCGGTTCATACTTATCTAAATCTTTTAATATTTCAATTATATCCAGTTTCTCATTTGTTTTCATCTTTATTCACCTCAAAACTAGATACAACTTCATCCCATCCTTGATTATTTATTAACATTAAACCAGCTTGACGGATTTCAATTTTCTTTATTTTGGATAACCGAAATACTACATGTCCAGCACCCTTACCTATAAGCCCATAATTGATAGTTTTTTCTACAATATCTTTAGCTTCCAAACTTGAAAATCCCATCCTTAAAAGTACTGATCTTTCAATAGCTGGAGTTGTATTCTTTTTAGCCAAATCAATTAAAGGAGAAACTGCTTTATCGGCAAGTTCCCAAAAACGATTTTTTAATTCGTCGTCACTAAGTCTTTCTAGATGAGATCTTCTTTTTAGATATTCATCTTTACGATATTTTTTATTGCTCATAATTATCCTCCAATTTCACCTGATGTTTTTTTAGTTCCTTTAAAACAAAATCTTTATTAGTATTGGTCTCTTTTACCAAAAATTCAACATCAAAAGAAGTCATTGTTTTGCTCTTTACGACCTGATTTTGAATATATTTTTTTCTAATTAAATCTAAGTCAACATCTACCACTCTAATCAAATCACAAGACTTAGGGAATACAATTGATTTACCAGGTATTTCTTCAGAAGGATCGCCAAAATAAATACTAATGCCGTTTTCTCTTGCGAAGTCAAGTTGAGCTTGATGATGTTTTCCAGCGGAAGTATATTCGGTTTCTTGTACGATTATAATTTGATCTTCCCTCAGTTCTTTGGCTAAAGCAAAGGCGGCTGCCAAAGAAGTATTTCCTGCAGGTCCTCTTTCAATTCCTTCTAAGACAGATAATGCTTCAGTTATAAAGAACACTTCACCTTGATTAACTGTGACATAACGATCAATATAACGCAAAGGTCTAGCAGCTGATCTAGGAACATCACTACGATCTGGATTCATAATAAAAGGAAAACCAAAACCAGTATGACCGGTTGTAAATGATTTTTTGTTAAAATCTTTATCGTCAGCCATATGTAATCCCTTTAAATTAACACTGGCTCCAACAACTTCAATTTTTTTATCAGTTGTCTTAATTATACCTCGAGCAGTACCGGTCAAGTTTCCTCCGCCGGCGTTTGTACAAACTACCATATCGGGTAACTTACCAGTGAGTTTGAGACAATCATTTACTAACTCTTGTCCAAGTGTTTCAATCCCCATTATTCCATAAGGAGTATATAATGAAGCGTTGAAATATCCAGTCTCCTCAAGTAAGAGTAAGAACTTATAGAATAATTCAGGACCAACACTCAGTTGAACTACTTCAGCTCCATAAGCTTCACATGCTCTAGCTTTTTCAATTATTTCTGGTTGGCCAATCCCTAAAGAATCATAACATTCTTGAACTATAATACACTTAAGACCATACTTAGCAGCCTGTGAAGCAACAGCAGCGCCATAATTTCCACTGGTAGCGGCTATAACGCCTTTAAAGCCCATTTTCTTAGCTTGATAACAAGATACACTCGCTCTTCGCGCTTTAAAACTTCCAGAATCATTTAAAGCTTCATCTTTAATAAAAATTCTTGCTCCAAATCCTTCTTTTGCAACAGTTCTAACAAGCTTTGTGATATTCTTACATTCCTTTAAAGGTGTCTTTCCAACGCCATTTTCGTTTTGAATTTTGTTAATTAAATCAAGATCAAATTCACCTTCGTTAAGTAATCCTTCATAATCAAAATTAATGTAGTCTTTTTCGTATTTTTGATAATCGATACCTACAGATTTCATCATGATTTCATTTTTTCTTTTCATCACATCATCATATGAGTTATTCATAACTTATCACTTCCAAACAAAGCACGTTTAACAATCCGGTCAATTTCTAAAATTTCCGGTACAAATTTTCCGTAAGAATGATTGTAATAAGGATTGATAGAAACCAACTCACCACTTTCTTTTCTTCCAGTGACAGTAGTAATTTCTACTAGATCTCCAAGAGAAGCCTCACAATTTAAATAACCCTTAACCCACATTGTCAAAGGAACCTTCCTTGTAGCTTCTGGTAATGTTTTTGGTCTCTGTTCTGGCTTTAAAATTATTTTTTTTATCTGAACCCAACTACCTTTTTTTATCAAACTAATCAATCCTCCTTGATAAGTTTTCTTACATCACCCATTATTGCTCGAGGGACAGGTAAATCTAGCATAGTCTTTAAACCTGGTGTTGAATTTATTACTAAAGGAATCATATTGACACAGATTGCAATCGTTCCTACTCCTCCCTCAACTTCAGGTACATTTGCTAGATTAATCGCCGGTTTTCCTTCAATTTTTATATAATCTCCAGTACTAACACCAGCTAGTTCAGGCTCGATTTGTTGGGGATGATAAAGTTTAATTGTAATATCATTATCTAAAACGACTTCAGCACTCATTTCAACTCCACAAACATCGCCTTTTTTAGCAAAACCATAAGGGCTTTTGCGATCAAAATCAGTGATTATAGGTTTCATACTTTGTGAAAATTGTTTAACTTCCAATCCTAAAGCTTCAGCTATCATATAAGCAGATTCTTTAAAACCTACATGTCCAGCAATTTCATCATTCTTCAATCTTTCATTAAATTCATTTACACTTAAACCAACACCTTGTTCTTCCATAACGGTTTTTCCGAAAGGAGACAAAGAGTTAATCCGAGAAATTTCAAAGTTTTTGATATCTTCGTTTACGCCACTGATACAAACGGCTAACAAATCCATCATCATCCCTGGATTTACTCCAGTTCCAAGAACACTTACTTGGTGTTTTTTAGCTAACTCATTAATTTCTTTAGCTAACTCAGGCTCATTAGCTTTTGGAAAAGCCATTTCTTCAGCTGTAGAAATAACATTTATTCCAGCTTCAATTATTCGTTTGATTTTTGGAAAAGCACCTTTTGTAAATGAATCGGTAGCTAATAAGATAACATCAACATCACCTATTTTTAAAATGTCATCAATATTATTTGTAATTAAAATATCTTCTTTATAAGGATTATCAACTTTCAGTATTTCAAAAATACTTTTATTTTCATAACCAGGATATAGGTCACATACACCAACAATCTCAAAACCAGTTTTATTTAAAATCATTTTAGCCATTCCTGAGCCCATAGCTCCAAATCCCCAAATAGCTACTTTTACATTTTCTTTTCTCATCAGTTTGTCACCCTCGTTCCTGTCTTTCCAGCTAAAGACTCTTTAGCATGTTCTAATGAAGCGATTATTGCAGTTCTATGTTTTTTACCGCTGACAAATGCTCTTGCTGCTTCGATTTTTGGTAACATTGACCCTTTATGAAAATGCCCTTCGGCAATTAACTCATCTAAATCTTTTATGGAAATATGATCTAAATCCTTTTCTTCGGGAGTGTTAAAATTAATTTTAACTTTCTCAACCGCGGTCAAAATAATTAATAAGTCAACATCTAACAAATCAGCTAGTTTTGCACTTGCAAAATCCTTGTCGATAACTGCTGGTACACCGTGAAATTCATTGCCTTTTTTTATTACCGGGATTCCACCACCACCAACAGTAATTACTAAATGACCAGCTTTAACTAAAGTTTTCACAATATCAATTTCAACAATATTAACAGGCTTTGGACTAGGGACTACTCTTCTATATCCCCTTGAAGCATCTTCAACCATAATATAACCTTTTTCTTTTTCAAACCTTTTGGAAGTTTCTAAATCATAAAAAGAACCAATAGGCTTTGTAGGATGTGCAAAAGCTGAGTCATTTTCATCAACTTCCACTTGAGTAACAACTGTAGCCACTTGTTGCTTTAATCCTTGATTTTTTAATTCTGTAAGTAATGCATTTTGCAAATGATATCCGATATATCCTTGGGACATAGCACCACATTCAGGAAAAGGCATTTCGGGATTATTTTCTGATAGTTTTGAACTAGTTTCAAATGAAAGGTTTATCATTCCAACTTGCGGCCCATTACCGTGAGCTAAAATAACCTCATTTCCTTCCTTTACCAATTCAACAATTGGTTTAACTGCATGTTTAACTTTCTCTATTTGTTCTTGAGGATTGTTACCAAGCGCGTTACCACCTAGTGCGACGACTATCTTTCTCATTTTTCCTCCTTAAGCGTTGCGTACATAACAGCTTTGATTGTATGCAAACGATTTTCTGCTTCATCAAATACTACTGATTGTTTTGATTCAAAAACATCTACAGTAACTTCTAAAGCATCCATACCATATTTCTTATATACATCTTCACCAATCTTAGTTTCACGATTATGAAAAGCTGGAAGACAATGCATAAAAATAGCAGTTTCATTGGCTGTTTCCATTACTGACTTATTAACTTGATAAGGTGATAACTTATTTATTCTTTCCTTCCATACTTCATCAGGCTCGCCCATAGATACCCAGACATCAGTATAGATAACATCAGCATTTTTAGCGCCTTCAGTCACATCTTCCGTAAAATTAAGTTTAGCTCCTGATTCACTTGCCAATTCATAACATTTATCAATTAAGTCCTTATTAGGCCATAAATCGCTTGGTGCGCAAGCAGTAAAATTCATTCCCATGATTGCGGCTCCAATCATCAAAGAATTACCCATATTATTTCTTGCGTCACCAAAATATGTAAAATTAATACCTTCTAAATGACCGAATTTTTCAATTATTGTTAAAAAATCTGCTAAGATTTGTGTAGGGTGATATTTATCAGTCAGTCCATTCCAAACAGGGACTCCAGAATATTCAGCTAATATTTCAACAGTTTCTTGTTTATATCCGCGATATTCAATTCCATCATACATCCTACCTAAAACTCTAGCAGTATCTTTGATACTCTCTTTTTTCCCCATCTGTGATCCAGTAGGACCAAGATAAGTAACGTTCATTCCTAAATCATAACCACCAGCTTCGAATGCGCACCTGGTTCTAGTTGAGTCCTTTTCAAAAAGAAGAACCACATTTTTTCCTTTAAGTGGTTGACATTCTAAGCCTGAATGTTTTTTGGCTTTTAACTTAGCAGATAAAGATAATAAATCTGCTATTTCATCCTTTGTAAAATCTAGTAAAGTTAAAAAACTTCTGCCATAAAAATTGTGTTTCATTAGTAAGCCTCCTTCAAATTAAAATGCAATATTTTGCAAAAAAAATACCTATGTAAATTATAACACTAAAGCGCTTACAAATAAACCCCAAATTATTTAAACAAACTTCTTGAAACAATCTTTTTTGAGTTTTCTGTTAGTAATTGTATAAAGATTATAGTATAATCTTAAAAGAGGTGAAATTTATGGCATATGATAAAGTGGTTATGAAATGGGATTCAGATTTTAAAGGAGAACTTTTCTCGCCAACAGGCACAGCTAAATTGGGTGATCAAGATGAGGGTCTTTATCCATACCATCTTTTTTTTGGAGCGATAGGATCATGTTTTTATGCAACTTTTCTCTCTATTGCATTAAAAATGCGTTTAGAGTTTGATTCAGCTAAATTAGAAGTTAGCGGTGCTAAAATCAATCCGGATTCCAAGATTATTGAAGTTGTTGATATGAAAATGATTATCAAGAATCCTAGCGACGAAGAAAAAATCAAAAAAGCTGCTGAATTAGGGACTAAATACTGCTCAATTCATGAACTCGTATCTCGTTCAGCTAAAGTTAATTTGATTGTTGAATTCCAGTAAAAAAAGCTCCTTGACAATAGGAGCTTAATTTATTTTTTTTAGAAAGTAAGTGATGAAATATATGAAAAACTATGAGTTGATTGCTACTACAACTTTCGGTTTAGAAGCAGTCGTTAAAAGAGAGTTAATAGATTTAGGATTTGAAGTGACCAGAACCGAAAATGGTAAAGTTACTTTTTTAGGTGACGAATCAGGAATTATAAAAGCTAATTTGTATTTACGTTGTGCAGACAGAGTGCTTTTAAAAGTAACGGAGTTCAAAGCTTTAACTTTTGATGAACTATTTGAGAAAACTAAACAGATTGATTGGAGTTATTATATCCCAAAAAATGGAAAATTTCCTGTTGATGGGCAATCTGTCAAATCACAACTAGCATCAATATCAGATAGCCAAGCGATAGTTAAGAAAGCCATTGTTGAAAGTCTAAAAAATGTATATCATCAAGAGTGGTTCTCAGAAGATGGTGCAGTTTTTGGTATAAAAGTTTCAATTTTAAATGATATTGCAACATTGACAATTGATACCTCTGGAGTTGCTTTACATAAGCGAGGTTATCGAATAAACGCTGTCACTGCACCTTTAAAAGAAACCTTAGCTGCCGCTTTAGTGTTATTGAGTTTTTGGAACAAAGATCGAATACTAATAGATCCTTTTACAGGTTCTGGAACTATTCCAATTGAGGCTGCTATGATAGCGAAAAATATTCCCCCAGGCCTTAATAGAGATTTTGCGTGCAAATATTGGCCAATTATTCCTGAAGAATTATGGCGCGAAACAAAAAACGAAGCATATTTAAAAATTGATCAAGATGTTAAACTTAATATCAAAGCTTACGATATATCGCAAGAGAATATATCGGCGGCAATCGAGAATGCTGATGAAGCAGGAGTCTTGGAAAATATTAAGTTTGAAAAAATGGATTTTTATGAATATTTACCAAAAGAA
This sequence comes from Candidatus Izemoplasmatales bacterium, assembly GCA_041677365.1. Lineage (GTDB taxonomy): Bacteria > Bacillota_I > Bacilli_A > Izemoplasmatales > Hujiaoplasmataceae > UBA2289. Next base: position 15,402 of record JBAYQC010000012.1, read on the forward strand.
GATTACTCAATAATGATTACTAACCCCCCTTATGGTGAAAGATTAGCAGACACAAAAGAAGCGGATAAACTTTATAGTATTATGGGTATAAAGTTAAGTAAACTTAAAACGTGGTCAATGTATGTTATTACATCCGATCAATTCTTTGAGAAAAAATTTCAAAGAAAAGCTAATCGAAGAAGAATTCTTTTTAACGGAAGAATAAAAACTACTTATTATCAATTTCATGGACAACAACCAAAAAAACAAGGCTAAAAATTTAAGCCTTGTTTTCTTTTAGAAGTTTAACACTAGTGATATCAATAAGTATAGCACCTAATGGTGCTGTAACAATAATCGCTAAAACTGAAACAGCTAAGATGATTTCTCCGCCACTAACTCCCATCGATAATGGGATTGAGCCAATCGCTGCTTGGACAGTTGCTTTAGGTAAATATGAAATGAATACAAAGACACGTTCTTTTATGTTCATGTTAAGACCAATGGTAGAAATAAAAACTGAAATAAACCTAAATACAATTATTCCTAACAGCATCAATAAGAACTTGTAACTGATATTTCCAATTACTGTAATATTAACTAAAGCCCCAATTAAAACAAAGAGCATCATCTCAGAAAAAACCCAAATCCTTGAAAATTTATTGTTTAGTCTTTCAGCTAGAAGTGGGTAAAACTTTAAAATTACTAAACCTATAGTTAACACACCAATCAAAGATGAAAATGGGATAATATCGACTAAAACTTTTTCAATATAATCTAACAGAAATGCAAAACCGAAAATTATTAAAACTTTAATCGTATCTCGCATATGAAATCTTTTAAATATCTTCACTAATAAATAAGCAATTATAAATCCAGAGATAATACCTAAGATTATTAAAATTGGAAATAGCAATAATTCTTTTATTTCGACAGAATTACTTTGATAAAACTGAATAAAAACAGTAAACAAAACCAAAGAATAAATATCGTCAATCGATGAAGCAGCTAATACCATTTGGGGGATAGATTTTTTAGTTCCTCGTTTTTTCTCTATTAGTTCGATCATTTTTGGAACGACTACTGCAGGAGATACAGCTGCCACTACTGAACCAAGTATAAGACCTTCAATAATACTAAAACTAAAAAGAAAGTAAGATATAATAGTGACAACGATGATTTCTATCGTTGCTGGAAGAAAACTTAAAAGAATCGCTCCCTTACCAACTATTTTCAAATCCCTTATATCCAAAGTTAATCCCGCTCTAACAAGTATGACTATTAGAGCGATTCTTCTTAAATCATCGGAAATATTAAGCAGAGAAGGCTATAATAGGTCTAAAACATAAGGACCTAAGATAATTCCTGTGATTGTGTACGCTATTAAACTAGGTATTTTAACTTTTACAAAAATTGCATTTAAACTCAAGCCTAATAATATTATCAAAGCTAAACTTAGCAACATGGTATTCTCCTAAAAAATCAATTTAAATATAAAGAAAATAATCTGTCAATTTTTTGAAAATCGACAAATCTAGATTCTCGTAATATCTCTTTTTCATTACTGAAAACTAAAATTGTTGGAACTGTAAATACTAAGTGTTGTCCTTGAAAAATTTCTACATCTTCAAGATATAGTTGATAAGCTGGTATTGTTGGATAATCCAACATAAACTTTTCTAATTTTTCAGTTATTGGTTTACAGACTACACAAGTTTTAGTTTTAGCGATTATAAGAGCTATCTCCTGTGTAATTATTTTCTTTAATTCATCATAATTTTTGATTGTTTCCATCAATACTACCTCTCTAAGAAAATATTATACAACAAATCATATAAAAGTTTTGAATTTTTATTCAAATATTTATTAAAACTGCTATAATTTAATTAAGTGTTTTTAGGAGGTTAATGATGGACACAACTGATAAACAAGAAAGAAAAATGTATCTTAGAAACAAATGGACATATAGTTCAAGCGGAATAGGCAGAGATATGATGTACACATTGGTAGCCACTTTTTTTATCACCTATGTACAATTCTCCGGCTTAGATTTAACTGCAGCACAGTTTTCTGTTATTGGTATAATTTTAGTCATCGGAAGAGTTTGGGATGGAATCAACGATCCAATTATGGGGGGGATTGTTGAAAATACTAAAAGCAGATGGGGTAAGTTTAAACCCTGGATTTTAATTGGTGGATTATTAACTAGTATTGTAGTTCTATTTATGTTTAACTTTCGACCTGAGGGCTGGGCCTATGTTATATTTTTTGGAATAATTTATTTTTTATGGGAGATAGCATGGACTTTAAACGATATACCTTATTGGTCTTTACTTCCGAATTTATCTAGAACAAAAAAACGTAGAGATGAAATTGCGTCTATGGTAGTTGTTTTCGCCGCCGTAGGAGCCTTTCTTGCTAATGGGATTGTTACATTATTTACTGTAGGAAATGCAGTGGCTGGATATCGAATTATCTCAATTACTTTTGTAATTTTCTTTTTGATTTGTACAGCCCTAACATTATTTGGGGTAAAAGAACCAAAGATTGTACCTGATAAAAAAGATGTAAAGGTAACCATCAAAGAGATGTTTAAGTCGATTAAAAATAATGACCAATTATTATGGGTAACCTTAGCTTTACTTCTTTATACAGTAGGTAGCGGAATTTTAGTAGCTTTAGGTTATAACTTCTTCTATATCGAATTAGGATATAACGGGACTTTAGTTTTAGTTTTTGTTGCTACATTTGGTATTGTAACGATTTTAGTTCAGAGCTTTTACGCTAAAATCGCTAGAAAGATTACTAGAGCAAAGTTGATGAATTATTCTGTTATCATCATAATTATCGGTTACATACTGTTTTTATTGATGGGTTATGTGAAATTTATACCAATCAATATAATCACAGTATGTATTTTTGGTGCCTTAGCTTTTGGGGGTCAAGCTATATTGTATATGACGATTATTATCAGCATGACTAACACAATTGAGTACAATGAATTTAAAACTGGAAAAAGAAATGAAGCAATTCTATTTTCTTTAAGACCATTTGTGGTTAAACTCGCAAGCGCTTTTCAACAAGGGATTATGACTTTAGTTCTCGTTGCTTTTGGTATTTATGCTTTAAGCCAAAATGTTTCTCAACTAGAGGCTCAAAAAAATTATTTTGATATAATGAGCGCTACTGAACAAATAGAATATAAAAACGATATTTCTCTAAGAAAAAACATTTTAGATAACCTTGATATTGAACCAGAAAGAAAAGAAGCAATATATGATGCTTTAGCAATGGTGGAGTATGAAGTTGTAGATCAAACTACAGGAAAAGAAAGCATGATAATTAATGAAGCAGCAGACTCAGCTTTTAAAGAAAAAGCTACAGATACGATGAAACTGGGACTAAGACTTTCGATTACAATTATACCAGTAATTTTAATAGCGTTAACTTATCTAATATTTAGAAGAAAATTTATTATCACTGAGGATTACTACGAAAGAATAGTCTTAGAAATTAAGGCCAGAATAAAAGAAACTACTATAGAAAACGAATCCTAATTAAGTTGACATATGTCAATATTTAAACTATAATATAACCAAGGAGACAATAATTATGCCCCGACCAGCAAAACCTAGAAATGTGTGTCAATTACCTAAATATTCAGTCTACGGGCCCAAAGGTGTAAAGACGTCCAATACTGAATTATTAAATATGGGAATTGACGAATTAGAAACGATTAGATTAATCGATTACCTACACTATACTCAAGAAGAAGCCGCTGAACAAATGAATGTCGCAAGAACTACTGTCCAAAGGATTTATAATGATGCGAGAAAGAAAATGGCAGAATCGCTAATTGACGGAAAAACCATTGTTATTGATGGCGGCGACATAATATTATGTGAAGATGATTGTAATCAATGTTTAGAACCACAAAGACTTAGATCAAGAAAAGGTCGAAGAAGGTTTGGAGGTTAAATTTATGTTAGTAGCACTAGCAATCACTAATGACTCTTTAGCTAATCATTTTGGCCATTGTCAATACTTTGAAATTTATGAAGTTTTTGAAAACAAGTCATTTATTAAACAGGAAAATATTATTAACCCACCGCATCAGAAAAACTTCTTACCAAAGTTCTTAAACCAACATAATATAGAAGTTTTGATTACTGGAAGTATCGGTAGTATGGCAATACAAGGACTTAACGATTTAGGTATAGAAGTAATCTCTGGAGTTAGTGGTAAACCTGAGGATATAATCAATCAATACATCAAAAAGACTTTAAATTCTACCAATGAGCCTTGCAAGGAACATTCTCATCATAATCATTAAGCAAATTAATTGATAAAAAAACACAGTGTGCTATAATTTTATTGATATTTCGATATTAAAAAATATAAAGGAGGATTAATTTTTATGGAACAGACAGAAAACAAAGTTTACTCAATGCCATTAATTGGTGACAAGGCTCCAAATTTCACTGCCGTAACAACTCAA
>JBAYQC010000013.1:0-18918 GCA_041677365.1 Candidatus Izemoplasmatales bacterium
AAAAAGAATTGAAAAAGCTGAAAGAGAGTTTCATTTAGCTTATAAATATGATTATATAGTTGTTAATGACGAAGTATTTAATGCTGCAGATAGAATCTATGCGATAATCAGAGCGGAACATGCAAAAACAGAGAGATCAATCCATAAATATTATAAACTCTTGGAGGGAAAAGAATGATAAAAGATAAAGATGAAAAGAATCTTGAAATATTACAAGGATTAAAAGAGAAAATGTTAGAAAATCAAGAGAGTGAAAAACCGACAGAAAAAAAACATAATCCAAAATACGATCCTAAAGAATTCAATATGCAAACTTATAGTTATGGTGATTATGATACTGGCGAGTTAACTTTTGATGATGAAGAAGAACTTGACAATTACCAGAACCAAAATCATGAGGGATTACGCTATCCTTCAATCGATGAATTATTGGAAGTTGTTGACTCAAAATATAAGTTAGCGTATATCGCTGCTAAACGAGCTAAAATTATAAAAAGCGACAATTATTCTTCAGTTGAAAACAAATGCGTTAAACCAGTAGGAAAAGCTTTAGAAGAAATTCTTGCCGGAAAAGTTACCGCTAAATTTGAATAAACAGCTTCGGCTGTTTTTTTTATGGCATTTATTTTTTTGTTCTTAAAAAGCAGTTTTATTATGTTATAATAAAATAGTTATTGGAGATGATATTTTGAAGGCAATTGAAGCTTTGTTAGAAAGACTTGAACTAAAAGATCAAGTTATTGAAGAATATTGTGAAATCAAATCGGTTGAAGTAGATAAAGCAAATGATACTTGGACCTTTTATTTAGTTTTTGAACGCGTGATTCCCATCATGCATTTTCGTAATTTTATAAAAAAACTTAATAGTTTACCTAGATTATATAAATCTGTAAAGAACATCGAATATAAAGTAGAGTTTAAAGATTTAGATGGAGATATTCTCGACTATTATGATTTCGCAATCGATTTAATTGCAAAGAAAGATAAGCGAATATTACCTTTAAAAGAGTATTCAAAAGATATTGAGGACAATACTATTACAATTTTCGTTCCTAAAGGAGCTACTTCACCACAGATTTATCGGGTTAATATTGAAGAAGAAATGGCTAAGTTAGGTTTTAATGTAGAAGTTAATATCGAGATTGATAATACCAGAGAGTCAATTGAGGAACAAATCAAGAAATCTAACGATTTATTTGTTCAGGAAAGCAAAGCAATGCTTAACTCCAATCAAATAAAATATAAAACTTTAAATCAAAATGAAGAATATTATGACTTTCTTGAAATTTCCAAGATTCCAAGAACTGAAATGGAATTAGAAGAGTTTAAAGAAAGAAACTCAGGCAAGGCAATTATTTATGTTGAAGGAATTGTGGTTGAGAATGATATTAACGAATCAAACAATAATTCCAGTGTAAGAATCATTGTTACTGATGGCGTTGATTCAATCTTTCTAAATAAACGAAAAACTCGAGCTAGTGATATCGATTTTTACAAAGAAATAGAACCTAAAATGGGGATAAAAGCTAAATGTTATGCTCAGTTTGACAACTTCTATAATGAGGTTACTTTGAATATTCTAAATATATCTCATACGGAAACTACAGTTGATAATAATACTCGAATTGATAATTATGAAAACAAGCGTGTAGAATTACATTTACATACTAAAATGTCAGTCTTAGATGGTGTGAACAATATTGAAGAATATGTAGATAGAGCGATTAATTACGGTCACAAAGCTTTAGCAGTAAGTGATCATGGTTCTGTACAGTCTTTCCCTAATTTCGAAAAATATGTTAAGGGTAAACCAATTAAACCACTCTATGGATTAGAAATGGTTTATGTTAATGATGAAGAAATTACTATTACTCGCGGTGAATACGAGGGTCTATTCAGCGATACTACTTACGTAATATTCGATATCGAAACTACAGGTCTATCATTAAACTATGATACGATTATCGAAATTGCAGGTTTAAAAGTAAAAAATGGACAGATTTTAGGGGAGTTTCATGAGCTCATAGATCCAGAGATGACGATCTCTAAATTCACTGAGAGTTTTACTCATATTACTAACTCGATGTTAAAGGGGAAAAGAAAAATTAAAGAAGTATTGAAAGATTTCCATGATTTTTCTAAAGATACGGTATTGGTGGCACACAATGCCAGCTTTGACGTTGGATTCATTAGCTATAATTACAGAGAACTAGGGATTGACAACCAAGTGAACCCTTCAATAGATACCCTCTATTTAGCCAAAGCACTGTTACCTGAAAAGGGCAGGTTTGATTTAAAAAGCATGAGTAAATATTATAAAGTAAATCTTGATGGACATCATCGCGCCAGCAATGATACCCACGCTTTATTTGAAATCTTTTTACATTTACTTAAGCATTTAAGGAAAGTGGGAATAAATCGTTTCCAAGATTTGAATCGGATTATCAACCCTGAAGATATCTTTAAATTCCCTTACCCAAAACATATTAATTTACTTGTTAAGGAACAAGTTGGTTTAAAAAACCTTTATATGATTCTTTCTGAAGGTTTAACAACTTATTATGATCGCGATGCCAAGGTTTTAAAAAGTTATTTAGATAAGCATCGAGCTGGGTTATTAGTATCAAGTGGTTGTTTTAACTCGGACTTTTTTGATATTGCCCTAAACAAAACCAGGAGAGAATTAGTTAAAGCTGCGAAGTATTATGACTATTTAGAAATTCAACCACTGAGTTATTTCAGATTTATGGAAACCGAAACTCCAAATTGGCGAAGTGTGATTCAAAGAGTAATTAAAAAGATTGTTGAAGTCGGTAAGGAATTGAACATTCCAGTTGTCGCTACTGGAGATGTTCATCATTTAGATCCAAGTGACTTTAAATACCGAGAAATTATGATTAACACTCCACTAGTTGGTGGAGGAGGTTTTCACGAACTTTATTATAAGGATTTTAAACCAAATCAATACTTTATGACTACTGAAGAGATGATGGAAGAGTTTAACTTTTTAGGTTCAGACGTTGCCTATGAAGTAGTTGTTAAAAATTCCCAATTAATCTCTGACTTGGTTCAAGATATTACAATTATCCCTGATGAATTATTTGCGCCAACTGATGAGTTTTTAGCTGAACAAGGAGTTCCTTCAATTCAAAAGAAACTTGAGCACATGGTTAAGGAAAAGGTTAATGAACTCTATGGAGATCCCTTACCAGATATAGTTAAAAACCGTCTAAATAAAGAACTTTCAAGCATTATTGAAAACCATTTTTCTACAGTTTATTACATCTCACACTTACTAGTTAAAAAGTCTTTGGATGATGGTTACTTAGTTGGTTCAAGAGGGTCTGTAGGTAGTTCGTTTGTCGCCACGCTGATGGGGATTACTGAAGTTAATCCACTTCCACCACACTATGTTTGTCCTAAATGTCATTTTCACGCTTTTAAAAAGACAGATGAAGAAAAAGCTAGTTTTGGTGAGAATGAATTTGAAAAAGAACATCATGAGTTATTTACAGCTACTGATTGTGGTTGGGATTTACCCGAAGAAACCTGTCCAATTTGTAACACCCGTTTAATTCGCGATGGTCATGACATACCTTTTGAGACGTTTTTAGGTTTTAAAGGAGATAAGACACCGGATATAGACTTGAACTTCTCTGGTGATTACCAAAGTGAAGTACATGAATACATCCGGAAATTATTTGGAGCTAACTATGCCTTTAGAGCTGGAACAATTGGTACCTGTGCCGCTAAAACTTCCTTTGGAATGGTTAAGGAATATTACAATAAACTAAATATAAAACGCAAGAAACAGGGCTTAGAATCACTAATAGTTAGACACGCTGAAATAGCCCGATTAGCAAAGGGGATTGAAGGAGCTAAAAGAACTTCAGGTCAACATCCAGGGGGAATAGTTGTTGTGCCAAACACTAAGAGCATCTATGACATTACTCCGGTTCAATACCCAGGTGATTCTAAAGATCGAAATTGGAAAACGACTCATTATGAATACCATTCTTTTGAAAATAACCTTTTCAAACTTGATGTATTAGGTCATGATGACCCGACTGTTATTCGTTACTTAATGGATCTTGTCAAAGAAAACCCTGATGAGTTTCCATTCAGTAACCCCAAGGATATACCAGTAGACGATTTTGATGTTTATCGCATGTTATCAGGAACTGATGTATTAAACCTAACAAGCGATGATATTATGAGTGATGTAGCTTCCTATGGGATTCCTGAATTAGGTACTAATTTTGTAAGAGGTATGTTATCGGAATCAAAACCAAAGAGTTTTGCTGACTTAGTTAAAATCTCTGGCTTATCCCATGGAACCGATGTTTGGTACGGAAATGCTCAGACTTTAGTATTAGGTAAAAATAGAGAATTCGGAAAAGTTGATTTTAAGGATATTATCGGTTGTAGAGATGATATCATGGTTCACTTGATATCATATGGCCTAAATCCGAATCTAGCCTTTGAAATTATGGAGTTTGTTCGTAAAGGAAAAGCGATATCGAAACCACATAAATGGGCTGAATATGCCGATGAAATGCGGAGATATCATGTTCCCGAATGGTATATATGGTCATGTTCAAAAATTAAGTATATGTTCCCAAAAGCCCACGCTACCGCTTATGTACTAATGGCGATGAGGATTGCTTGGTTTAAACTATATCGACCAATTTATTTCTATTCAGCATATTTTTCAAAACGAGCTACAACATTTGATGTAGATGTATTCTATGCTGGTGAGAACGGAATAATTTCAAAGATAAATGAAATTAAGTCTCAAGGTAAAGATGCAACGAATCGTGATCAAGATTTATTAACCGTCTTAGAAGTAGCTTTAGAAATGGTTAAACGTGGTTTTGAATTTAGACCAATTGATCTTTATAAATCGGAAGTAAAAGACTTTGTGATATCTGAAGATAAAAAAGGTTTAATTGTGCCCTTTATTGTCATTGATTCAATGGGTGAAAAAGTAGCACAAACAATTGTTGAAGCGAGAAAAGAACGGGATTTTATTTCTAAACAAGATATAAAAAATCGGACTCGTTTATCAAATGTTTTATTTGAAAAATTAGATGATTTAGGTGTCTTCGACGGAATGATTGATAAAAATCAGATTTCCATCTTTGATTTTTAAAAAATCTTCATAAAATCTTCATAATTTTATTGTATAATTTTTTCATAACAGATTCTAGGAGGTTGCTTATATGAGAATGAGAAGTTCAAACCCAGTATTAAATCATGCTAATTCATACACGATGATTAGCGACCAACCACTAACATATACAAATGTTACAGTTAAAACTTTATTTTTGTTAGCTTTAACCGCTATAAGTGCATTTTTAACCATTGTCTATATGGAAAATGTACAAATATGGCATTTAATAGTTGCGGCAATAGTTGCGTTTATTTCTGTTTTGATAGGTTCAAGATCGGTAAAACTATCACCATATTTTTCAATTGTTTATGCAGCTTGTGAAGGATTGGTTCTAGGAGTTGTTTCTCTCCTTTATGCTAGTTTATATGAAGGAATTATCTTAACAGCCATTGCCACAACAATTATCGTTTTTGTCGTAATGTTGTTATTGTTTTCAACCAATATCATCAAGGTTAATCAAAAGTTCGCCTCATTTCTAGTCGTTGCTTTAATCGGTGTAATTATCATGAGTCTAATCTCAATTTTCGTTAGTATTGGCGACCTTTATTACTTAGTAGTTATTGCTTCAGCAGCCCTATCAGCTTTCTTCTTGTTATGGGACTTCCAAAGGATAAAAGAACTTGTGGATAATGGAGCCGATAAAGAGCTTGGTTGGATTTTATCACTAGGTTTAATGGTAACGATAGTTTGGATTTATATTGAAATGTTAAGATTACTAGCAATCTTTTCTCGCGACTAAAAGCTCTTATTGCTTTTAAATTAAATTTTGTTATAATAGAATTAACACGATGAAGAAAAACCAGTAATTAGTCAATCTAGTTTTTTAGAGAATAATGCCTAGGCTGAAAGCATTTAAACTATAACTAATGAATTCATTTTCTGAGTGAGACTAATCATCTCCGCTTGATGTAGCGTTAAAAATCAACAAAAGTGCTAGAAATTTTCTAGAACAAAGGTGGTACCACGGTTTGATATGAATCGCCCTTATTAAGGGGCGGTTTTTTTATTATTGGGAGGTTTTTTAATGGAAAAAAAGTTGAATGCGTTAATTGAAAAAACAAAAAATGATTTAGCAAATATTAAAACTAATCATGATTTACTTAATCTAAAAGCAAACATATTAGGGAAAAAGAGTGAATTTAATGATTTGATGATTGAGTTAAAATCGCTTAATTCTGAAGAAAAGCCTAAATTCGGAAAAATGATCAATGAAGCTAAACAAGAGATAGCTGCTTTGATTGAAAGTAAACGAGTTGAGTTGGAAGCGGAAAAAATCCAACAAAAATTGGCTGAAGAAAGAATAGACATTACACTACCGGGCAGAAAATTTAATCTTGGTAGAAAGCATGTATTAACGAAAACTATCGAAGAAATTGAAGATATTTTTATTGGCTTAGGATATACGATAAAAGAAGGCCCAGAAGTAGAAACTGACCTTTACAATTTTGAGATGTTAAATCTACCGAAAGATCATCCGGCAAGAGAGATGCAAGATTCGCTTTATATAAATGAAGAATTATTACTTAGAACTCATACTTCACCGGTTCAGGTAAGGAGTCTTTTGGCTAACGCTGATAAGTCACCCCTTAAAATTATTTGTCCCGGAAAAGTATATCGTAAAGATGATGACGACCAAACTCATTCGCATCAATTTATGCAAATTGAAGCCTTAGTAGTTGATAAGTCAGTCACATTAGCTGATTTAAAAGGAACACTACTCCTGATTGCTAAGAAGCTATTTGGAGAGAACCGGCAAATTCGTTTGCGTCCAAGCTACTTTCCTTTTACTGAGCCATCAGTAGAAGTAGATGTAAGTTGTTTTATCTGTAACGGAAAAGGATGTTCAATGTGTAAAAATACCGGTTGGATAGAAATACTGGGTGCAGGAATGGTAAACAATAACGTTTTACGTCAAGCTGGTTATGATCCAGAAGTCTATCAGGGATTTGCTTTAGGTATGGGAATCGAAAGAATCGCAATGTTGAAATATGGAATTGATGATATTAGATTATTATATGCAAATGATCTACGCTTCAATTCACAGTTTTAAGGAGGATTTAGATGAAAGTTTCATTAAATTGGTTAAATGATTACTTCAATCAAAAAATTAATCCCGAAGAATTAGTCGCAAAATTTAACTTGATGAGTCAAGAAGTTTCTAGTCTAAAAAAGCTGATTGACATCAATGGTTTAGTTGTGGGATATGTTAAAAAACTAACTAAGCATCCTGACGCTGATAAACTCAGTGTCTGTATGGTTGATGTTGGCGATGAAATATTACAGATTATCTGTGGAGCTCCCAATGTCGGAGAAAACCAGAAAGTGATTGTAGCGAAATCAGGCGTAGTATTACCTGGTAATTTCAAAATAAAAAAAGCAAAAATTAGAGGTGTTGAATCCAATGGCATGATCTGTTCATTGGCTGAACTTGGAGTTCAAGAATTCGATATGTTAGAAAAAGGAATTTATGTTCTTGATGATTCGGCTGTAATCGGTTCAGACCCTCTAGAATTTCTCTATTTAAATGATTTGGTTCTCGATTTAGATTTAACCGCAAATCGTGCCGATTTGTTATCTGTTAGAGGCGTTGCTTATGATACTGCGGCTTTGTTAAACCTTGAATTGGATCTTAAGGAGCCAAATATCATTCGTGAAGCAACTGAAAACCCAGTTAATATTTATACAAAAACAAAGGACAGTCAAGTTTACTATGGTCAAGTAATTGAAAATATCAAGATTAGTCAAAGTCCCGCTTGGTTAAAATCTCGGTTAATAGCTTCAGGGATAAGACCAATAAATAATGTGGTTGATATTACAAACTATGTTATGCTCGAGTATGGCCAACCTCTACATGCTTTTGACTATAATAAGATTGAAAGCGACAGAATTATTGTCAGAGAAGCTTTAGAAGGTGAAACCTTAGTCACTCTTGATGGAATAAAAAGAGAGCTATCTTCACAAGATATCGTAATAACCGATGGAACAAAGCCAATTGCTCTAGCAGGAGTTATGGGTGGAGAAGAAACTGAAGTTTGCAATTCAACGAGAACGATACTTTTAGAGAGTGCAGTGTTCAATCCAGTAAAAGTAAGAAGAACTGCAAATAGATTAAACTTAAAAAGCGAATCATCGACGAGATTTGAAAAAGGCGTGGATTTTACTAAAACATTAGAAGCTTTGAACCGGGCTTGTGAGTTATTGATTGAATATGCCTCAGCTATTGTCATAGGCAAACCTTCATACTACAATACTTGCCCAACGAAAGAACAAGATATTTACCTAAGCTTAGAAAAACTCAATAGTGTAACTGGTTATGAATTCACTGAGGAAATTGTTGATGATATTTTAAATCGCTTAAATTTTTCATACAAACATAAAAAATCAGGTTATAAAGTTCATATTCCAAACCGCAGACCAATGGAAAGTTATCAGGATTTAATTGAGGAGATCGTTAGAATTCACGGTTACGATAAAATCCCCCTTTCAATTCCTTTAACTCCGACCCAAGGCGGACTTAATTCTAAACAAAAATTCATTAGAAATTTACGTAATCTTCTAATTTCAAGGGGATTATATGAAGTTAGAACCTATTCTTTGGTTAGTGAAGAACTAGCGAAAAAATATGATCTTAATGAAAAAGAAGTAATTAAGATAATGAATCCTTTAACCAAAGATAGAGAATGTCTTAGACATTCATTATTACCATCTTTAAGTAATGTGTTAACTTACAATAAATCAAGAAGAATAGATGATGTTTTTATTTTCGAAATTGGAAACACTTATTTTCAAGAAAAAGAAGTTGAAAAACTTGCGATTTTGATATCTGGTACTATTGAAGAAAACCGCTGGCAAAAATCCCATACAAAAGTAGATTTTTATTACTTGAAGGGATTGCTAGATTTAATCATGGATAGATTCTTTATCACTGATTACAGTTTAGAACTAGCAGATCAAGATTTACCTAATCTTCATCCGGGAATAAGTGGAATGATTAAGGTAGGTAATGACAATATTGGCTATATCGGTAAACTTCATCCTCAAGAAGAAAAAAACTTAGGTCTAAAAGATATCTATGTTCTTGAACTAGAAATAGAATCATTGATAAAAATTAATTCTGAAATGGATAATGCCTATCAAGAAATCTCTAAGTATCCATCAATTAAACGTGATATCGCTATAGTTATTTCTGAAGAAATATCAGCGAAAAAAGTTATTGATGAGATTAAAACAGTAGCCAAAAAGACACTTGTAGATGTAGAAATTTTTGACGTTTATCAAGATGATTCATTAAATAAAGAGAAATCTTTAGCGATATCACTAGAGTTCTCAAGTAATACAAGAACTTTAGAAGCAAAAGAAGTTGACAAACAAATCGACTTAATATTATCACGCTTAAGCGAAAAACTTGATGCACGCCTTAGAACTTAATCATATGAAATTTTAGAAAATATATCGGTACTCTACTTTTTTATAAGTACCGATATATTTTTTAAGTTTGCGTGTGTATGATTAGATTTGACATCAAACAAATTTTCGTTTTTTAAAAGTTATTTATAATGGTATAATATTTTTAATAAAAGGGGTAAGCAATGGAAAAAATTATCGATGTTATAAATTTGAAGAAGAACTATGGCGAAATCGAAGCGGTTAAAAGTATCGATTTCTATGTTGAAAAAGGTAGTCTCTTTGCGTTTTTAGGTCCTAACGGAGCAGGAAAGACCACCACGATTAATATCTTATCAACACTTTTAAAGCAAGATGATGGTGAAATATTAATCGATGATTTAAAAATTGGTCAAAATGATGAATTAATTCGTCAATCAATTGGGATTGTTTTTCAAGAAGGTGTTTTAGATCCACTTCTAACAGTCAAAGAAAACTTACTTACAAGAGGAGCTTTTTATGGTTTTTCAAAAGAAAAACTTAAAGAAAGAATTGAAAAAGCTCTAAGCGTCACTGGTATAGAAAACTTAACTAATAGACGCTATGGTACACTTTCAGGCGGTCAAAAACGACGCGCTGATATAGCAAGAGCTTTGATTCACGCTCCAAAAATTTTATTTTTGGATGAACCAACAACAGGATTGGATCCGCAAACACGAAAAAATGTCTGGAACACGATTTTAAATCTGCAAAAACAAGATAATATGACAATTTTTTTAACGACACATTATATGGAAGAAGCAGATAAAGCAGATTATGTTGTAATTATCGACAATGGCGAAGTTGTTGCTAAAGGAACACCATCTTATTTAAAGGATGAGTTCTCTAATGATTTACTTAAACTTAAGCCTAAAGATGATATAAAACTTGAAGAATACTTGAAAAAATCACAAATTAATTTTGTTAAAGAAACAGATTTATATACAATCAAGATAAATGAATCTTTAGCATCACTAAAAATTGTTAATGACGTAAAAGATAATCTCTTATCGTTCCAAGTATTAAACGGAACTTTAGATGATGCTTTTATTAACATCACTGGAAAGGAGATAAGAGAATGATATTAAATCTTGTTACTCGTAATTTAAAACTCTATTTCAGAGATCGAGCTTCAGTGTTTTTTTCTTTGCTGGGTGTAATCATTATTGTTGGTCTTTATGTATTATTTCTCGGAAAAATGATGGTCGATTATTCGACACAACTAGTTGGTGAAAGTGCTAGATTTCTTATGACTAGCTGGATAGTAGCTGGCGTTGTATCGGTAACAGCGATAACAACTTGTAATGGTGCTTTTGGAATTATGGTTGAAGATACAGCTTTGAATCGTTTACGGGACTTTAAAGTATCACCCATCAAACGTTGGCAACTAGTATTGGGATATGTACTAGCAGCCATGGTTGTTGCGTTATTAATGACTTTATTTACATTAGTTTTAGGCGAACTCTATATCTTTCTTGATGGTGGAGAGATTCTAGGGTTTCTAAGTTTGATAAAAGTTCTAGGTATCGTTTTATTATCAGTGTTTTCAAGTTCAGCTTTTATCTTTCTAATTATGGCTTTTATTAAAACTCAGAACGCCTTTGGTACAGCGAGTTCAATCATTGGTACCTTAATCGGGTTCTTGATGGGTATTTATATCCCTATCGGAAATCTCCCTACTGGAGTTCAAACCTTAATTAAGCTTTTTCCCTTGTCTCATTCTGGAGTTCTGTTGAGAAAGACAATGATGAATGAAGCCATGGATATAGAATTATTACCGGAGGAGTTTAAAACATTTTTAGGGTTAACCTATAAACTAAATGGTGAAGTCATGGGTGATATTTATCATCTACTTTATCTATTCATCAGTGGTTTAGTTTTTTATGTTTTGGCAATTGTAATCATCTCAAAAAAGAGGGATAAATAATGCGAAATAATTTTTATAACTTTACGATAACAGCTTTGAAAGCTCTATTAATAGATAATGGCTTTAAAGCCTTTAATGCTGACCAAATATATAAATGGGTATATGAACAAAATGAAAAAAATCCTGAAAACATGTCTAATCTCTCTAAAGAATTAAGACAGTTTTTAGGAGAAAATTTCTATTTTACAAATCTTGAATTAGTTAAAAGACAGGACTCTAAAACTGGAACTCACAAATATTTATTTCGCTTAGAGGATGGAATTGTTATAGAATCAGTGTTAATGCAACAGGTTTATGGTTTAAGTCTTTGTGTTACCTCCCAAGCAGGTTGTTCAATGGGATGTAGTTTTTGTGCATCAGGTTTGATTAATAAGCAAAGAGATTTAACCGTTTATGAACTTGTAAGTCAAATTATATCAGTTCAAGACGATCTAAAAGTTAAAATAACTCATGTAGTAGTTATGGGTACTGGCGAACCTTTTGATAATTACGATAATGTGATGGATTTTCTGAAAATTATCAATCATAAACATGGTTTACAAATCGGTTCGAGACATATCACTGTTTCTACTTGTGGAATCGTTCCAAAAATTTATGATTTTGCTAAAGAAGAAATCAAGGCTAATTTAGCCATTAGTTTGCACGCTCCAAACAATGAACTTAGGAATAAACTGATGAAAATCAACAAGGTATATCCGGTTCAAGATGTTATTCAAGCTTCTAAGGATTACTTTGAAATCACTAAAAGAAGAGTAACTTTCGAATATATTCTGTTAAAGAATGTTAATGATGAAATTCATCACGCTAATGAGTTAAGCGATCTAATTAGAGGAATTAACTGTTATGTTAATCTAATCCCTTATAATCCAGTCGATGAGTTTGGATATGAAAAAACTGACATGATAAGAGCAAATAGATTTTATCAACAACTGGTAAAAAGAGGCATAAATGTTACGCTTCGAAAAGAGATGGGATCAGATATTGATGCTGCTTGTGGTCAGCTTCGTCTAAAAAGACATAAAGAAACTAAGTAAAGATTGACTAAACCTCCTTATTTTGGTAAAATAAGGTTGTTATTTTTTAAGAAAAAAGGTGATAAAAATGAAAGAACAAATTAAGAAAATAGCGCTTTTAACCGGTGGTGGTGATTGCTCGGGGTTGAATGCTGTAATTAGGGCTGTAGTAAAATCAGCAATACTCAAGTATAACTACGAAGTAATTGGCTACATGGGTGGTTATCATGGTTTATATACAAATGAATATATCAAACTGGATTTAAAGACAGTTGCAGGAATTTTCCATCAAGGTGGAACAATTCTAAAAATGAGCAATAGAGACAATCTGTTTAACTTTAAAACCGTTGATGAAAAGGGAAAAGTTACCTACCAAGATGTATCTGACGTAGCTATTGAAAATTTAAAGAAAAATAACGTTGATGCTCTTGTAATAATTGGTGGTGATGGAACATTAACTTCAGCACGTGACTTTGCTCGTAAAGGTGTAAATGTTGTTGCTATACCAAAAACAATTGATAATGACGTTCCCGCTACTGAGATTACTTTCGGCTATAGAACCGCATTAGATCATATCATGCTGAGCTTAGATGCACTTCATACGACTGCATACTCACATGACCGAGTAATGATTTTAGAAGTGATGGGAAGAAATGCTGGATGGTTAGCTTTAGAAGGCGGTATCGCTGGATCAGCTGATGTCATTTTAATTCCAGAAATTCCTTACGATGTCAATTCAGTGGCAAAGACTGTATTTGACCGTTATAACCGAGGATCAAAATTTACGATTATTTGCGTGAGTGAAGGAGCTAAACCTATCGGTGGGGAAGTCACTATCAAAAAAATTGATAAGGACAGTCCAGATTCCGTTAAACTTGGAGGAGTCGGTGATATTTTAGCCGCTCAACTAGAAAAAGTCGTCAAACCTAAAACTGGTCAGGATATTCGTGTTACTACCTTAGGTTATATTCAAAGAGGCGGAGTTACCAACACATATGATAGGGTACTTGGCACAAAATATGGATCATACGCTACTGATATGATTAATCGCAATGAGTTTGGCAGAATGGTAATCATTCAAAATGATCGGATGGATTCAGTGAGAATCGAAGAAGTTGTTGGTTCAGGAAGAACTGGACAAACTTCTACCGGCGGCGCAAGAATTGTTAACCCTCATGGAGATTTGGTTAATGCCGCTAAAGATATAGGAATAACATTTGGAGATTAATGAGAGGAGATTGTTAAATTATGGAACTTAAAGGAAGTAAAACTGAGAAAAATTTGTTAGAAGCTTTTGCTGGTGAATCAATGGCGAGAAATAAGTATACTTTTTACGCTGCTAAAGCCAGAGAAGAAGGTTATGTTGAAATTGCTGAATACTTTGAAGAAACAGCTATCAATGAAAGAGAACATGGTAAAATTTGGTTTAAACTGCTTCATGATGGTGGAATCCCAACAACAGACGTGAATTTACAAGATGGTGTTGATGGTGAACATTACGAATGGACAGATATGTATAAAGGATTTGCTGAAACAGCAAAAGAAGAAGGATTTAATAAAATTGCCTTTTTATTCAGTAAAGTTGCAGAAATTGAAAAACGTCATGAAGAAAGGTATTTTGCCTTACTTGAAAGACTAAAAAATGATCAATCATTTATGTCTGATGATGATTCTGAGGTATGGATTTGTACAAATTGTGGTCATCTTCACTTTGGAAAAAGAGCACCAAAGATTTGCCCGGTATGCGATTATCCACAAGCATACTTTAAAAGACATAACGAAGAACTATAAAAACTATTTTTAAGAAGGCTTAAGCCTTCTTTTTTTTCTAAACAATTTATCTAAATTGCTTTACGTGGTATAATATAATAAAATATTGACAAAGGTGGGTTTAATGAAAAAAGAAGGTAAGATTATTAAGTTAATAGGCGGGTTATACACAGTAATTGATAGTGATAAAAAAACTCATATTTTAAAGCCACTTGGAATTTTCCGCCATAAAAACATTCAACCTAAAGTTGGTGATGTAGTTATGTTTAACGAGGATTCAATCACTGACTTAAAGCCAAGAAAAAACGATCTCTATCGACCGATGATAGCGAATGTCGATCAAGTTCTTTTAGTAAATTCAGCAAAAAAACCGGATTTTAGCTTTTTATTATTAGATAAATTCTTAACGCTAATCGAGGCAAATGATATTAAACCAGTAATAATAATAATCACTAAAGTTGACCTGCTGAATGAACAAGAATACATAAATTTAAAACAAAAACTAGCATATTACGAGGATTTCTATCAAGTTGTTTATTCTAGTACTAAAACAAAAGTTGGAATTTCTGAAATAGAAATTTTGAGTAAAGGAAAAGTTAATGTCTTGGCAGGACAGACTGGAGCAGGAAAATCTTCATTAATCAATACTTTAGATCCAAGTTTGAACATTGAAACCAATGAGATATCTAAGGCTTTAGGCAGAGGAAAACATACCACAAGACATGTCGAACTCATTGAGTTTAACGAAGGTTATATAGCAGATACTCCCGGATTTTCAAAACTTGAATTTGTTGATTTTGATGAGAATCAAATTAGGTTTTATTTCCCAGATTTCTTTATAAAAGCTAAAGACTGTAAATTTTATGAATGTACCCATATCCATGAACCAGGTTGCGCAGTGATTAAGGCTTATGAATCTAAGGAAATTTTACCGGAGAGATATGAAGATTATAAGCAGATTTTTACTGAAGTAGCTTCACAAAAGAAAAGATATCGGAGGTCAGAAAAATGATTTGTTCACCATCGTTTTTAAGTTCAGATTTTTCTAAACTAGAATCAGAAATTAAATCGATTTCTCAAGCAAAATGGTTGCATTTTGATTGTATGGACGGGAAGTTTGTCCCCAACCAAACCTATGATCATAAAATGGTTAAGAATATCAAAACCTATAGTAATCAATTTTTTGATGTTCATTTAATGATTGAAAAACCGATAGACTATATTGATGACTATATTGATGCTGGAGCAGATTTAATAACTTTTCATTATGAAGCATGTGATGATCCGTTAAAACTGATTAGGCTAATAAAGAAACAAAATGTTTTAGCCGGTATATCAATTAAACCCAATACTTCAGTAGAAGTATTAAAACCGTTACTACCATACCTAGATTTAATCTTAATAATGAGCGTTGAACCTGGTGCTGGAGGACAAAAATTTATCCCTGAATCATTAGAAAAAATTGCCTATTTAAAGGCTATGAAACACAAGTTTAATTATGAATATTTTATTGAAGTTGATGGTGGAATTAACCTAGAAACAGCTAAATTAGTGAAAGAAGTGGGTTGTGACGTTATCGTGGTTGGTTCATTTATTTTCAAACAAAAAAATCGAAATGAATTGATTGGAGAATTGGAAAATGTCTAAGAAGATAAAAATCTTTGCCGGACCAAACAATTATGATTTCAAGAGTTTATATTTTGAAGAATCAGATGAGTTTTTAGTTGGGATTGATTCAGGATTATATTATCTTTTAGATAATAACTTGAAAATTGATTTAGCTGTTGGTGACTTTGATTCGATTAATCCTAAATATATACCGATGATTAAACAAAGAGCAGATAAAGTGATTGAATTAGAAAAGGCTAAAAATATGACTGATTTAGCTTTTGCTTTGGATTATTTATACAATAACATGGATTATGATGCTATAGAGGTTTATGGTGGGATTAGCGGTAGGATAGACCATTTTCTTGCAAATCTTAATCTAATTTCTAAATACAATTTTACTTTAAGAGATAACAAACACTTAATTTACATCATCAGTAAAGGAAGATATGATATCGAAAATTACAAGAAATATATATCATTCTTCGCCTTAGAGGATGTCTATGGTTTGACTCTAAACGGCTTTAAATTTAATCTTGATAGTTATTACTTAAGCACTCAAGATTCTCTCTGTGTATCTAATGAAGGCAGTGGAGTAGTTGAGTTTTCTAAAGGGAAACTCTTAGTAATAATGAGTGATGATTAATAAGAATTCTTACATTAGGGGGTTTATATCGCAATGAAAAAATATCTTATTTTTATATTAATAGCATTGTTTACACTAACAATGACTGGTTGTGGTTTTTATTTTGCACCAGTTGGTTCATCAACTGAAACAACTACCAGTTCTAATCTAACTACAGGAACACAAAATTCCGTTTCACAAACAACAATCAATAAAGATTTAATCGTTTCTGAAATATATGCACAGATTTATGAGTCGATGTATGATGATGTTTTAAACGCTGTAATCGCAGATATTTCTGAAGAAAGATTCGAAACTTTGTATGCTGATACTATCACTTTGATTCTTCAAGAAATTGATGCAGGTAATATAACAGTTAATCCTGAAACTATCATTGAAAGACTGTTAATGCTTGAAGCAACAACTGCAAACGCAGTTGTTGGGATTGCAAATTATAATGAAAGTGGTACTGTTCAAGCTGTAGGATCTGGAGTTATCTATAAAAAGGAACTAAATAAATACTATGTTGTAACCAATGACCATGTTATCGAAGATGGTGACACATTTAAAATAGTATTGGAAGATGGCACAGAAATAGAAGCTACTGTTAGAGGTAAAGACAGTTTAGTTGATTTAGCAGTCTTATATTTCTTTTCTGATTTAGATCTAGAAGTAGTCGAATTCGGTAATTCCGATGAATTAAACAAAGGTGAAATTATTGTAGCTGTAGGTCACCCTTCAGGATTTGATTATTATGGGTCTTTGACTATGGGAGTGGTCTCTGGTTTAGATCGCTATTTTGATATAGATGGAGATAATGTTAAGGATATGTTTGTCGGATATATTCAACATGACGCAGCTATCAATTCCGGAAACAGCGGTGGTGCTTTGTTTAATTTAGAAGGTGAGTTAATCGGAATTAATGTTATCAAACTTAGTGCGATTGAAATTGAAGGTATGGGATTTGCTATTCCTAGTAATTTAACTAAAGCAATTGTTGAAGATATTGAGCTTTATGGAGTTTCTAAACAAAAGCCAATTCTAGGTATTGAGTTTATCGATATCAAAAATAACCCTTTATATTTTGTTCAACAAGGAATAACCTTGCCTGAAGGTGTAGATAAAGGCTTTTACATCACAGGCGTTAAGCCGAATAATACCATGGATGGATATATACAACTTGGTGATATTATTATTGAAATCGGTGATGTAATAATTGATTCGAGTAGACAGTTTGTTGAAGAGTTTTCTATCTATAGAGTTGGAGATGTTATTAGCGTAACGTTAATACGCGAAGGACAAACGATTATTATCGAAAATATTGAGTTGAAAGCGTCGGTGGATTAAAATGAAAAAAATAGTATTTATTTTTCTTTCTATTATTGTCGCTGGTTTAGGCTCGATAAAAATAATAAGTCAAACCACAGAAAACACTTCCACATTAACCACTACAACTACGACAATTGAAACTACAAATTATTCTGATTTAGTAGCTGAAATTTATGAAGAGGTTTATGCTCAAGTTTATGCTGAAATATACTCGGAAATAATGGCAGAAATCGACCAAGAATTCTATGATACAATTTATGCTGATTATGAAAATAAGATTCTTGAACTGTTAAACAATGAAGAAATCGGCGTCTTCTACGACACCTTACAAACTAAAATTTATGATGTTGTTGCTTTAGCTGATAGTTCAGTGTTTGGAGTGTTAACCCAAGCTGAAGGTATAGGTATTGCCGGAGGTTCTGGTGTTGTTTATAAATATGATGAATCCTCTGAGACCTATTATTTAGTTACTAATCAACACGTAATTGAGGGTGGAGATGCATTTGAAATAATTTTTTCTGATGAAAGTACAGTTAGCGCAAATCTTATCGGTTCTGATGAAGATACAGATATTGCTGTATTGACTTTTAAAAGTGAAAAAACTATTGTAGTAACGGAACTAGGTGATTCAAGTTCTCTTGAACGCGGACAGTTTATTATCGCTGCAGGAAACCCAGAAAGTTTTGATTTTTACGGTTCGATTACCCTTGGGGTAATCTCAGGACTTAAAAGAACTTTGAGCGGAAATTCTACAGTTAAATACATTCAACATGATGCAGCAATTAATCCTGGTAATAGTGGAGGACCAATTTATAACCTTGAAGGTCAAGTAGTAGGAATTAATGTTGCTAAATATGCCACTTCAACCATTGAAGGAATGGGTTTTTCGATTCCGGTAAATACAGCAAAAACAGTTATTTCTGAAATAGAAAACGGGGATTAGGCAAAAGAAAAAAGCAGATTTTGAACTGAACCCTTAAGAGTAGACACAAAATAAAAAAGTGTCTACTTTTTAATTTCTTAAGCGAATTGTATTATAAAAAATCATCCA
>JBAYQC010000014.1:0-18605 GCA_041677365.1 Candidatus Izemoplasmatales bacterium
CGATAATAAGTAATATAGGTTTGCAGTTGGAAGCCTTCGATAACTCCATTTTTTTCAACATTCTTAGTAGAATTTTCGTTATAACAATAGTTATCAAACATTATTTTCACCTGCTTTATTTTCATATTTTTCAATTAAATCTTTTAGTAATTTTTGATGTCTTCTTACATGTGATAAAGCATCTACATCTTGACCTTGAAGCGCAAAACGATTGCCTTCATACTCCGTAGAAATATAACCGCTCCAATTCTTTTTAGATAAATAAGCAATGATTTCTTCAAAATCAATTGAGTATTCTCCCGCTTCTGTCATCTCATATATTTTACCATGAAAATGAACTATATAGGGCAAATATTTATCTAAAATACTTAAATCTGAGTTTTCATATCCGCAAGAAAATAAGCAGTATTCTCGATCAACATGAGATTTTAGTAGTTTAACTAAATCTTTTGGATATTTAGGTCCGTGCTCTCCACCGGTATAAAATCCATCACCGATATATCTGATTGGGTCAGTTCCTTTAGCAAAAATATTATCAATATACTCAGCTACTTCAGGATTTAAGCCTAATTCTAAAAAGTAGTTTTTCGATACTCGGGGATGTCTCCTGCAGAAAATTCCCGTATCAACTACAAGCCCTAAATACTTAGAGTTTAATCTAAACATAATATCGGTGAAAGCTTTTGTTTTAGGATTATCAAAACTCATTCCTGCATGAATTTCTAAAGCTAAAACAACATTATATTTTTCCGCATATTTAAGCGCTGGCTCAATTATTTCAGCCGGAGTTTCTGATACCAATCTTACAACTGGAAAACCTAAGCGGTTAGCCAGTTTAATTTCATGAATCAATAAATCTGTTGCTTCCCAATCTGTCAATACACGATTTTTATAAAGTGTAGTGTTGATAAAGATATCATTACACATTGGTTTAACTTGATATTTTTCTATTAATCGATCCCATTCCTGAAGAGTCTCTTCTCTTGGAAATGGTGAGTTATGCATCATTTGATCAGTAATGAACTCAAGATCTGCACCTAAGGATTTTAATTCTTTAAACATAGCTTCTAAATTCATCTTGCCTCTTACATATTCATCCTGCAAACTATACATACTAACACTTCTTTTTATTCCCATTTTAATTTACCACCTTTACTTTGACTTTTACTGCGTTTCTTGAACGTTGATATGTGTCAAATCCAATTGCCATTATCAATAAGACACCTTTTGCGATATATTGAGCGTTAAGGTCAAAACCAACAAGTTGCATTCCATTAGCTAAGACTCCTAAGATTAAAACACCGATAACAGCTCCCCAAGGTTTTCCTTCTCCACCCTTAAGTGAAATTCCTCCAAGAACACAAGCTGTAATCGCATTGAATTCCGCTCCAGTTGCCATATTGGCGTTGGCTGAACCAGTTCTAGCCAACATTAAAACTGTAGCGATTCCAATTAAAAATCCTCCGATTGCAAAAGCCAAAACTTTTACAAGTCCAACATTGATTCCTGCTAGATGAGAGGCTTGAAAATTACTACCTACTGCATAAACGTGCCTACCAAAGTAAGTTTTATGCAGAAGCAGTGATGTAAAAATAAATACGACAATCGTTATCCAAAACGCAACTGGTATTCCAATAAATGAACCTTGACCAATAAATTTGAATGAATCCGGTAAATTAAAGATTGATTGTGATTTTGTAATCAAGAAAGTTACACCTTTAAAGATTGTCATTGTTGCTAAAGTAATCATCATCGGGTGAATCTTTAAAGTAATCGATAATAAACCATTGATAACTCCAAGGACAACAGCTACTATAAGGCCCAGTAAAATTGAAAATGGAATCGATAATCCCCACCACATCATTCCGGCAGCCATAATCACTCCTGAAAGTGCAATTTCATAAGCTACAGAAAGATCGGTACCACCAGAAATCATAATAATTGCAACACCACATACAGCCACAATCATATAAGAATTCTGTTGTAAGATATTGGTAAAGTTACGACCAGAGAAGAATACTGGCTTAATAATCGTAAAAACCACTACCAATACTAATAAAACTAAGATTAAAACGTTTTTACTCAAAAATGTCATAATTCTATCTTTAGTTAGATAATTTTTCAACTTGTCCATTTTAGTTGCCTCCTTGATGCTCTTCTGAAGCCATCGCTAAGATTTTTTCTCGATCGAACTCATTCTTCTTAAGCTCTCCAGTAATCACACCCTCACTCATAACTAAGATGCGATTGCTCATATAAAGTAATTCTTCCATATCAGAAGATATCATAAGAATTGTTTTTCCATTTTTCGCAAGTTCAAGCATGAGTTCGTAGATTTCTTGCCTTGCGCCAACATCTATACCTCTAGTCGGCTCATCAAAGATGATGATGTCAGTGTCCATAATCATTGTTTTAGCAACAACAACTTTTTGTTGGTTACCGCCACTAAGATTCTTTACTAATTGATTTGGTCCTGAAGCTTTAATTTTTAAAGATTCAGAAAACTTTTCGTACATCTCTTTATTTAACTTATCGTTAATAAAGGGACCATTAGATAATTCTTTTATCGCTGAAATGGTAATGTTCCAAGATATCGAATTATCTAAGAAACAACCATCGTTCTTTCTATCTTCAGGTATCATTCCAATCCCTAATTTAATTGCTTTTGCTGTGGAACGATAATTTACATTTTCTCCATTAATATAAGTTGAACCACTTAATCGCTTATCAACTCCGTAAATCAATCTTGCAAGTTCGGTTCTTCCCGCGCCTACCAAACCAAAAAGGCCGAGGATTTCTCCTTTGTGAATATCTAGAGAAATATTTTCTAAACCATTACCGCTATAATTCTTAATTGATAAGCTAACTTCTTTTTGGGTATAATCAGGATTAGTTTCGCGATGCATTACATCCCGACCGACCATCTTTTTTACCAATTCCCTGACTGTTGTATCTTTTACTGGTTTAGTGCCGATATATTCGCCATCTCTTAAAACAGAGACACGATCTGCAATTCGAAATATTTCTGGTAGTCTATGAGTAATATATATTACAGTAATTTTTTCTCTTTTTAATTCTTCTACAATTTCAAATAATGATTCAACCTCATTATTTGTTAACGGTGCTGTCGGTTCATCCATTATGATAATTTTTGCTTTTCGCGAAATCGCTTTTAAGATTTCAACAATCTGCTTCTGAGCCGGCGACAAATTCTCAACTAAGGAATTTGGATTAATATTAACTTTAAACTTATCAAACATTTCCTTTGCTTTGTCAGCTAAAAGTTTATAATCGACAAAGTAACCGAATCTTTCACCTAAGAAAATATTTTCTGCGGCTGTTAAAGATTCAATAAGATTAAATTCTTGGTAGATAACCTCCACGCCTAAATCTTTCGATAGTTTAGGATTTAAGTGAGTAAAGCTATCTCCATCGATATTGATTTCTCCATTATTAGGAGTTATGGCGCCGCTTATAGTCTTAATTAATGTCGACTTCCCGGCGCCATTTTCACCAACAATGGCATGTACTTCACCCATGTCAAAACTCATTGAAACATTGTTCAAAGCTCTAATTCCGCCATAAATTTTAGTTATATTGTCAAGTTTTAAAATTGGGTTCATGCCTGTTCTCCTAATATAAATTAATAATTTTTAGATTTTAGTGTACGTAATCTTCAACGTTAGAAACTGTAATTGGGAATACTTCTGCAATGTCTTCTTCAGGAACTTCTTTTCCTTCATATAAATCATTAGCAAATCCTAAGATAATTTGGAATGTATCAGTAATCGGTCCACCTAATTGAGTAGCTCCTCTTAATACTGATTCATCTGTTGCTGAAGCTTGGATTTCTGCTAATACTTCAGGATCGTTATCTGAACCAAATACTGCAAAATTAGATAGGTCAGAAATTGGTGAACTTTCAGAAGTTAAGTAGTCATTAACACCTAAAGCCATACCAGTATTATAAGTCAATACAACATCGATATCAGGATTAGTTAACAATATGTTTTCTATCGCTGCCATAGCTGCAGTTCTTGTGTTTTCAACCTCTTGAGTAAGAACTACATCAACTTTAGAATTATTAGAAATTTCTTGTAAACCATCTGATCTATGAGCTGCTTCTGGAGTACCGTTGAACTCTAATACTGCAACTTTAACTGAACCATCCGCTGCATCAGCAAATTCTTCATCAATCCAATCAGATGCCATTCCGGCAACTTCTTCACCGATTAAGAATTCATCAGACCCTACAAAGATGCTACCAACACCAGGATCTGTTGTAAAGTTAATAACATGGATGTCTTCATCTAAAGCTTCTTGAACAACATCTTTTAAAGCAGTTGGATCAACAGCCATAATAACAAGTACGTCTACGCCTAGAGTAATCATATTTTCGATTTGTTCGATTTGTTTGTTACTATCGCCATCAGCTACGCCGATATTCCATTCCCATCCATCAGCTTCAAACGTTTCTTCTAAACCGCCAGCCAACATAGCCATAAAACCAGTTGAAGCATAAGGTGTTAAGAAACCTACTTTTTTAATTCCATCGTCTTGATTACATCCCAAAAATGAGATTGATAAGACCAATGCGAGTAAAACTAATAAAACTTTTTTCATAAAATCCTCCTTTTTGTTTTATAATAACATGAGCATGTTAGCGTTTTCTATGGGCTTTTACCCATATACTTTTGGGTTATTTGTTAATTTATTGAGTTAATAGAACAAACGCAACTCATTATTTCTTATTGGTATTAATAATTGCATATTTAATATTAATATATTATAATTAGGTGATGCAATTCTAGAGGTGAAAGATGAACGATCAAATTGTAACTCAGTATTCTAATCGAATCGAAGAACTAAATCATTCCTTCACTAAAGTTGAAGATGATTTTTATTTCGTTCTTTTGTTATCGGGCGAAGCTAAAATTTCTGTTGATAATACTACTTCAACACTAAAAGCAAATGATTTTTTAACCATCAACCCTGATGAGAAATTTAACATAATTAAATCACAAAATGCAATCGCGTATATTTTTTCTCTACCTTGGGATTCACTGATAGAGGTAATACCTCATTATGATCGAATTCAGTGTAACTCACAGAACTATCCCAATAACCATTATACAACATTACTTAAAGATTATATATGCTTAATTCAAGCTGAAAATAATGATGATTCCGCAAATAAAACGCTAATTACATCTTGTTTTTATAAATTTATCCATACTATTCAGGAACTCGTTATCCCTGATGAAAATATTCAAGAAAGCACAAGCAAAGAAGATCGTTACAAATTAAGGATAAAAAAGATTAAAAGTTTTATTAACAAAAACTACTCTCAACCGATAAAGTTGATAAACTTAGCTGATTATCTTTATATAACTCCGCAATATTTATCAAGTTTTATCAAAAAACATTTAGGAACGACTTTCCAACAACTACTAAATGAAACGAGAATTCATCAAGCAGCTAAAGAGTTGTTGGAAACTAAAAACTCAATCACAAAAGTTAGTTTCAATACCGGATTTTCTAATATCCACTCTTTTAACACTGTCTTTAAAAAAGTCTATGGAGTATCACCTAAAATTTATCGAACTAAATATAATTACAAAGAGATTATCCAAACAAAAGAACAGTCTTTATCAAACGAAAAAAGAAAAATCGCTGAAGATAACCTTTCTAATCTCATGAATGATATCGAAAGTAAGAATATGTTCTATCATAAAAACTATGATATTATCGCTAAAGCTGATGAAAACACAAAATCATTTAGTGAAAAAATTTGGCAAGAAGCGATAAACCTTGGTTTTGCTAGTAATCTTTTATCCGGTAGTTTTCAAAATCATATTCAAGATGTTCAAAAAAATCTTAATTTTAAATATGGAAGAATTCAAGGAATCCTAAATCCAGATATTATTGATAAAATTCCTGATCGAGACACTTATAATTTTTCTAACTTTAACCGGATAATTGACTTCTTATATTCAATCAATATCTTACCATTTATTGATTTTGGTAACAAACCGCAAAAACTAAATGTAAAGATCGATGAATATCTATTTATATCTGACAAACCTCAAAGCACTATGAAACCAGAGGAATGGGAAGATTTCCTTCACAGTTTTTTGAATAACTGTATTAATCGTTATGGGATTAATGAAGTGTCTAAGTGGAATTTCGAACTTTGGCTTCCACATTCATCCGTATTGAGTTATTCTAGTGAGCAAATATCAAAGTTCGTCAAAAATTATGAAATTCTCTATAAAGTTTTTAAGGAAACTATTCCCTTAAGTAAAATCGGTGGGTTTGGGTTTAACGCTGCTGGAGATATCGAAATAATCAAGAAGGTTCTTAGTTCTTTAAACTTTAATAACGTTAGATTTGACTTCTTCTCTTTTTCAAGTTTCCATATCGTAAATCATAATAACAAAACCCCAATGCTAACTTCAAATGAAAATTATCTAGAAAATGTAATTGATAAGATTAAAAAAGCAATTCACCCTTTTAAGATTCCGCTATATTTAACGGAATTCACCTTTGATGTAACGACTAGAAACTATATGCATGATTCTGTTTTTGAAGCTTTGTACATCGTTAGAAACGTACTAAGAAACAGTGATAACTTAGATACTATTGCCTTTTGGAACTTATCTGACTTATCTGCTGAGTATCGAGTGGTAAATCAGATACTTTTTGGCGGAAATGGCCTTCTCTCAATTGACGGGTTATATAAACCCGCATTCTACGCATATAAATTCCTATCTTATTTAGGCAATAATGTAATTTCTCAAGGTGATAATTATCTAATTACATCTAAGGGTGCTGGTTCTTATCAAGTTTTATTATTTAACTATGTTCACCCTTCAGAACTTTCGACATTTAATTATATAAACGACTTCTCACCTCATGAAGTAAATGATATTTTTGTCGAGCCAAAAGCATTAAATTATAATATCAACATCAAGATTTCCACACCAGGAAAATATCGAATTAAATCCTACCTTTTAAATCATCAGCATGGTAGTATTATCGACGAGTGGTGTCGTTTGGGAATTGATATTCCGCTAGAAAAAAGTGAACTTGATTATCTGAATAACATCTGCGTCCCTAAACAAGATTTGAAATATATTAATATTGAAGATATGATAAATATTCAAGGGGAAATGAACCCTAATGAAATTATCTTCTATCGGATAAAGATGGAACTTTAAAAAACACAGGATAAATTTCCTGTGTTTTTCTTATAATTTATTTAAACGTTTATGCACTGTGTATTCTTTAAATCCAATCGGGAAGTCATAAATTGTCATTACCTTTTGATATCCTCGCTTTTGATAAAAACCCAAGGCTTGAAATTCAAAAGTCGTTAAATATAAATTGTAAACGCCTCTTTTTCTAGCAGCATCTTCGATTAAATCCATTAGTCTAGTAGCGATTTGTCTTCCTCGATAATCTTCATCGACAAATAAAATATTAATGAAAAGATAATCATACTGGAAATTACCATAAATCCCGCCTACAAACTCACCATCATCTAAAGCAACAAACTGAATGTCGACTACTTCAGAAGAAAAGTTCAAGGATTTTCTGATTTTTTTATTTGCTTTTTTTAAGACTTGATCATATTCTTTAATTGATTTTTGAGATTTTTCAGTTTCGAAATCCGTGTCAGTTTCATATCTACTAAAATCCGTATTAAGCATGAAAACATTATCAAGACCCTTGGGCATATCCTTTAATTTACCCTTTTCAACATAGCCGAGATTCTTAAAATCTTCAATTCGCTCTGGGATTACTGAATTTAATTTAATTCCTTCGACTTTTGATTCATAATATTCTTTTATGTCATTTAAAAGGTTTTTAAGTATTTCAACGTCTTGATAATAAATATTTTCAATATCACACCAGTCCGAAGCCATGTTCGTATGGGCCACACCCAGAACTTCATCATCTTCTAAAACGTAAAAATTCTGTTTATCTTTCTTTCGATAACCAGCTTGTGAACGATTATATTTATGTAGATTTTTGATGATTTCTTCATTGTACAAGAAATCTTTATCTTCAATAAACTTAATTTTTTTTAAAATCTTTTTCACCTCTTTTTATTTGCTCCATTTGCGGTAATCACAAGCAGAAACATTTCGCTCTTCATTACCGCTAGAAAAAACAATGTCAGAATTATCTTTATTGTTTTTATTTATTTTTTTGACACTTATTTTTTTAGCGATTAATAGATAAACTAAACTAAAAATAATAATAATTCCTAACCACAGTGTAATAGCTAAAGCGATACTTTCAACTTTGAAGATTGAATACACTTCATTAGTTACATTATTTTCTAAGATTATTACACTCCTAAAAGCATCAATGAGTGCAAGGGTTAAACTTATAACTATCAATACAATTAAAATAATATTTGTTAGATTGAACTTTATTTTTAATCTATTTTTCATTTTCTTCACCTAAACTAATTTTACTACAAATTAACAAATTAATCCACTTTAAGACTTTCTTCTCTTTTCATTTCTAAAACCATTTTTTCAACATCTTCTTCTCTGAGTTTGTAAAATAAACCAAATACAATAAAGGCAATAACCAGTCCAATTATAGGAACTAAAGTTAGGTTTACCCAGATTCCTTCCAAAGCTCTTGCGGTTTGTGCCTCTGCCTTACCATCATAACCATAGAGACCTAAAACAAACAGACCTATAGCCCCTGAAAATGCAGAACCTAGTTTTGTAGAAAATGTTTGAACACTGAAAGTCACCCCTTCATTTCTCACACCATTTACATAAGCTCCATATTCAACACAATCAGCACTAAACATTCCGTTCATCAACATTGGTAGTAATAGACCAATCATTTTAAAAAGATTGATTACTAAAAACAGATAGAAATTATCATAGCCAACAAAGTATTGTAAAACAGAAAGGATTATTGCTGAAGCAAAACCCCACATAAAGATCTTATATTTACCGAATTTTCTCACCAACATCGGTGAAAGAATTGGAATTAGAATCATAGGTAAAGCAAGAGTTGCCATAATAATGGTTTGCTTACCTAAATCACCTAAATTCCATTTAGCAAAATATGGTGCAATTGTCATAGCGGTAAGCGTTGAAGTAACCGCAATAAAAGCGAGATAAAAAACTAACAAATACTTATTCTTAATTATTGCGTTAATCATCATTTTTAAAGTAATGCTTTTGTTCTTAGGCTGGATAATTCTTTCTTTAACGAAAAACCTTAGCGGTAACATTACAAAAAGCGAAACTCCCATTAAAATAATTACTGTGGATTGATACCCAAGACTAACAATCAACTGCGGAGCTAAAAGTCCAATAATCATTGAAGCGAGTCCGGCAGCTAAACGACCAATAGCAATTAAAAGCGTACGTTCTTGAGTCTTTTCTGTCATTGTCGTAGCTAAAGCAAAGATTGGCACATCGCTGATTGTATAAACCATCCCAAAGACAATATAAGAAAGATAAGCATAAAATAAATTAAAGTTTCCGCTCCCCTTAAATTCCCAAAATAAAAAAATTGTCATAATCGGTAAAAGAAAAGTAGTGATATTAATCCATGGTTTAAACTTACCTTTTTTTGGTTGATAGCGATCAACTATCCCACCGAGAATTGGATCATTTACAGCGTCCCAAATTCTCGCTACTAAAAAGAGGGTTCCTACTGCAGCTTCTACTATCCCAATTTCATCAGTCAAGTAGATTGCAAAGTAAGAAGTTACAATCATATAAATAATGTTTTGGCCTACAAACCAGGCCCCATAAGCTGTTCTTTCTTTTTTTGATGTTCTATCCATAATTTCAGTCAATTTGTCAATTTCCACCTTAAGAAAATAATTATAGATAGATAATATCATAATTAAATTGAAAATTGGGGATAAATATATAAAACAAGCCTAAATTATGAAGCGGTTTTTCTTTACTTTTCGCATAAATGTGATAAACTTAATTGTTCAGTTAAGCTGAATTTTTCAAAAAAGAATAGGAAGAAAATTATATGAGAAATAAAAGCATTATTAATATCGCGGTAATCGCTCACGTCGATGCCGGTAAATCTACTCTAGTAGATGCGCTTCTAAGACAAAGCGGTGTCTTTCATGACAACGAGGCTGTAGTTGAACAAATTATGGACTCCAATGATTTAGAAAGAGAAAGAGGCATTACCATTTATTCTAAAAACTGTGCGATTGAACATAGTGGAGTAAAAATAAATATCGTCGATACACCTGGGCATGCGGACTTTTCTAGTGAAGTTGAGAGAATCATGAATACCGTTGACACGGTTATCCTCTTAGTCGACAGTAGTGAAGGACCGATGCCACAAACTAAATTCGTATTACAAAAATCTTTAGAACTTGGTTTAAGACCAATTGTTTTTATCAATAAGCTCGATAAAAAGGATGAAAGGGCACATGAAGTTTTAGATATGTGTTTTGATTTGTTTGTAGAATTGAACGCTACAGACAAACAACTTGATTTCCCAGTTATCTATGGAATTACTAAAGATGGAGTGGCCAAGCGCAATATTAATGATGACAGTGATAATCTTGATCCATTGTTTGATACTATCTTTGAACATGTAAAACCATATCCGGATAATTCGGATAAGCCTCTTCAATTGCAAGTCTCAGCTTTAGCTTACGATGATTACTTAGGCAGGCTGGGAATTGGTAGAGTTAAAAGAGGTAGTTTAGTCAGCGGAAAGACTTATAAGCTGAGCAAAAGAGATGGCAGTGTTGTTAGCGTAAAAATTGCTAAAGTATTTATCAACTCCGGTTTAAGCAAAATCGAAACCGATGTTGCTTATGCTGGAGATATCGTTATTTTCGCTGGAGTTTCCCATATTTCAATCGGCGAAACTTTATGCGATGAAGATTTTGTAGAACCTTTAAAGATGATTGCGATTGAAAGACCAACGCTATCGATGAACTTTTTAGTTAATGACTCACCATTTGCTGGTAGAAGCGGAACTAAAGTTACCTCAAGACAAATCAGAGCTAGATTAATGAAGGAATTAGAAACCAATGTTGGTCTAGAAGTTGAAGAGTTAAAAAGTACTGATGGTTATAAAGTCAGTGGCCGAGGCGAGTTACATTTATCGATTCTCCTTGAAAATATGCGAAGAGAAGGTTATGAGTTAAGCGTTTCTAAACCGGAAGTTATTTTAAGAATTGTAAACGAAAAAGTTTATGAAGCTTACGAAACAGCAATTATCAATGTACCTGATGAATTTGTTGGAAGTATAATCAGTCAATTAAATACAAGAAAAGGTGTTTTATTGAACATGAGCAGCGCTAACAACCACACATTTCTTAACTTCAGTGTCCCAACAAGAGGTTTAATCGGCTATCGAAGTGAATTCATCAATACTACCAAGGGACAAGGAACTATCGTCAAGTCCTTTGAAGATTATAAACCCTATGCAGGCGAAATTGACAAAAGACAAAATGGCGTCTTTATCGCTAAAGAAGCCGGAAAAACGATGGCTTACAGTTTGTTCAATCTTTCAGAACGTGGAAGAATGATTGTTGGTCCAAGTGTCGAAGTTTATGCTGGAATGATTGTTGGGTTTAATTCTCGCAGCAATGATTTAGTCGTAAACCCTTGTAAGAATAAACATCTAACCAATACTCGTTCCTCAAGTTCAGATGAAGCTATAAAGTTGTTAGACCCTTTAAAATTCACTCTTGAAGAAGCTTTGGAGTTGATTGAAGACGATGAACTCGTAGAAATCACTCCTCAAGATATTCGTTTAAGAAAAAAGATTCTTAACGAAAACGATCGCAAGAGTTACTATCGCACTAGCGTTAAAAATTTAATCTAAATAAAAAGTTTCTATTCCCTCTATAAAGGATTAGAAACTTTTTTTATTATTTATTCGTACAATTTTATATTAGCTAAACTCTTAATCTCTTTTTCAAAGAAATCAATTGCTTTGCGTAAGTTATTTTGATGATAAGGGTAAGCTTTACCATGAGTTAATTTATCAAATTCAGTTAAATTTTGCCAATGATAATAACCGATGTTTTTTAAGTCTTTATGCTTACTGCTGAGAACAAAGTAAATAAACTCTCTACCCTTGTAGCGATGATTCTTTCTTTTTCTTCGGCCATAAAACTCAAGTAACGCTTTAAGGTCTCTTGCTGCGCCGATGTAATCTTCTTCTTCATATTTTTTTTCTACAGACATCAAGGAAATATAATTAATCTCGCCTTTTTTCTCTGAAGATTTTTTAAAAATACTTTTTAATTTTTCTGTAAATGCCATCTGAGGTCATTCCTTTCGCATAAATATTCTTGTTTATCTATAAATATGATAGTACTCTTTAAAGAGTTTTGCAAGGATTATTAATATTATTAACTTAATGAACTTTCTCTTAAAATTATAACCAGTCTTTTCTTTTAAATAGCCAAATCATAAAGCCAATAAGTAAAATACAGATTCCCACAAAAATAATTACCGCATGGCGATATTCTAAGATTTCAAAATGAACAAAATTCATTCCAAAAAAACCAGTTAAAAAAGATAGCGGAATAAATATAGCTGAGAAAAGCGTTAAAGTCGTCATGATTTTATTCATTCGATTGCTTTGATTATTGATGTTAACATCAACAAGGTTCCTAAGGTTTTCTCTTGCTAGATTGATATGTCCATCTAATCTAGTCAGATGATCGATTAAATCTAAGAAGTATTCGAGATTTTCTTTATTTATCAGTTCATGATTATTTTTTAGTAAGGTATTCAATGGTTCTACTAACAAAGAAACATTGTTCTTCAACCTGATAAACGCTTTTCTAATTCGGTAAAATTCTTCTTGTGGTAGTATCTGCTCGTTTAAGGTAATCTCTTCAAAATGACTGGTTTTAAGTGAAAGTTGATCAAAGAGGTCAATATGATTATCAGTAATTAAATCCAGCAAGTGATAAAATAAGAAATCACTGGTCTTCTTTCTTAATTCTTGATAATTGTTAAGCGCATTTATTGTAGTTTCTAAAAACCAGGGTTCGTCTTCATGAAAACTAATAATTAAGTTTTCTAAACATAAGATACTGAAATATTCTTTTTTAAAGACTTTATCTTTCAAAAATAGCGCATGGACAATCGCAAACAGATACTTATCTCTTATTTCAATCTTTTCCCTTTGAGTAACTGAAAAAATATCTTCAAAAATCACTTCTTCAATTTGCAGTTTGTCATTTAAGACTTTGATTTTATCAATATCATTTAAACCAATCACTTGAATATAGCTTTTATAATCAGGCAAGATTTCAAAATTATCTGTTTCGAATATCTCTTTATCGTTATAGTGAAAATGCCTGATTATTGTTTGTTTATTCTGATGTTCACCAGAATAAACAAAGGATTTAGGTGTAAAATAGTCTTTAATTTTCATCACAATTTGTCCTTCCTCTAAATTCCATACTTATTCAAATCTATTTTTTCATTGATAAATTCTATACCTTCATCAACAAGCAAAGCTTTTTGAACTAAACCTGACTCGTTTTGCAAACTAATCATTCCGTTTTTATTTACCACTCGAAACCAAGGAAGGTTTTCTTTAGTGGTTAAACTATGAAGAAGTCTTGATACTTGTCTTGCTCCATAAGGATTCCCAGCTAAAAGTGCGATTTGACCATAGGTCATAACTTTTCCGTAAGGTATAGCTTTAATTATTTTAACTACATTTTCGCTGAATTTTTCCATAATTTTGTACCTAATATTTCCCTTACTTATACTTTATGCTTAACTTAAAGTCTTGTCAACAACAAACGATAAGAAAAAGCCAAGAATCTTTCTTGGCTAAAAATATATAGATTATTTAAATGCACTTAATCTAGATATAACTTCCTGTTCGAAATCGTTTATCTGTTTCTTTGCATAAGCAATAATATTATCTACACTTCCATTAATCAGCGGTAATAAATCCATTGCAAATATCATTTGATCGCTAACATCAACACTATGACTTTGATAGTAAGTTGCATTAGCGCTTCTTCGACCAATAGTTGCGGTGTCATAACGCTTCCCACCAACTACTTGACTTCTATGGGCTAGAAGTTGTTTTTTTGTCATCTTTTTAGCGGAAGAAACATCGAAAACAACCTTGTTTTTATCTACCATCCAATCCAAATCTTTCCATACCTCAACCCCATATAATTCAAGAGGTTTTTTTCTTGATTCAAGGGATTTAAGACTCTCAATCACATGCATTACTACCCCAATATGAGTAGGGTGTTTATCACAAAGATTATGCGTATAAACTATTTCCGGTTGATATTTTAAGATTATTTCTATTATATCAGTTAACACCTCGCTGTTGAATCCATTTTTTATATCTTTACTCGTTCGATTCAAATAGATAATTTCTTGATATTTACCAATATCTGCCGCACGATTTTGTTCTTTGACTCGAACTCTTTTCATCATCTCATCAGTGTAATGGGCATATTCACCATCTCTAGCACTTCCGCTCCCATCAGTAACAACTACACCAACAAATCCACCTTCGCCTTTATTACTTCTCAATATTCCGTCAGTAGCTAGTATTTCAATATCGTCATGGTGAGCTGCTATGGCTAAAAATCGGACCTTTCCTCCGATTCCTCGTTTTGGTTTGTAAACAGTGATATTATTGTTCATTTTAGTTTCTCCTTTTATACATACTGATTTGTTTTCCGTAGTTAATCAAAAGCAAGTAACCCTTTGTTAGCTTTTGACATTGTTGTTTTACTTAACTTAGAAGCAGCTTCTTTATCAATTATAACTACTAAATTTTGATGGTTTTTCAGGGCACTTGCAGGACATATTTCTGAAGGTTGCTTTTCAATCATGTCAGCTATAGCTTGAGCTTTGTTCAAACCAAAAGCCATGATTATTATCTTCTTTGCTTCTAAGATGTTTTTTATTCCCATAGTAATAGCGTGAGTTGGAACGTCTTTTAAAGACTTGAAAAATCTAGCATTAGCTAGACGAGTCTCAGAACTCAATTCAACTATTCTTGTTGTAGAATTAAATGAGGTATAAGGCTCATTAAAACCAATATGTCCGTTAATTCCGATCCCTAATACTTGAATATCTCGTGGCTTATCAATCAAGACTTTTTCATATCTTTTACATTCAAATTCTAAACTAACATTTGTTCCATCAGGTATATGGAAGTTTTCCGGTTTTATATCTAAATCATCAATTAGATTAGTTTTCATAAATTGATAATAACTATTTCTATCTTTTCTTGATATACCTACATATTCATCAAGATTGATAATAGATACATTTTTATAAGACAAGTTCCCTCTAGCAAAATCCTCTCTCATAATTTTATATAGGCCTAGAGGAGTTCCGCCTGTAGGTAATCCCAAATTTGAATCAGGGTTAGAGTCGATAGTAGTTTTGATTATTTCATAAACCTTTTTATTCAAGTCATCTCTATGGTTTCCAATTATAATTTCCATTTTTTTAATCTCCTTTAATAAATTGATAAAAATAATGATTTTTTTGAGTTTTTTTAGGCTTAAACATTGATTTAATTCATGTTTATGTTATACTCTTACATAAGTAAGTAAAAAAATAATAATACAGTAAATTCGCCATTAATTTCACGTAACTAATTGACATTTGTTCTAATTAGGCGTATAAATAAAGCAAAGGTTTAAATAAGTGTTACATTATTAAAAAAGTGATTTAAAACAGGTTGGATTTAGGGGGGGAATTCATGAAAGAAAAATATGAAAAACTAGGTAACGGTTCAAAACATGTAAAGATTATCCACACTGAAAGATTGTTGAATGCACTTTATAATGATGATTATTCTGTAGTTGAATTAGCTAAGATAATCGGTGTATCTCATCCAACAACAAAATCAATAATCGAAGAACTTTTCGCAAAAAAAATTGTTTTAAAGAGCAATAAAACCTGTGAAAAATCTGTAGGAAGACCTCATGTTCGCTATACTCTAAATAAAGACCATGGCGTTTTTGTATGTATAAACTTTGAACGTTATGATAGTTCTTATTATATCTTTGATTTTAGTATGAATGAGCTAGGAAAAAGAAAACTCAAGCTTGTGAATTACGATTTAGAAGATTTGAATTCAATCATTCAAGATATCAAAACCGACCTTAAACTAATCAACCTTCCTCTGCTTTATTTATCAGTCGCAATGGTCGGTGAAGTTGATGAGAAACAAGAAGTTGTCTTATCATCTTTATTCGATAAAAACCTAAAAGGATTTAATTTCCGAAAATATATTAGTCAAAAGTTAAATACTCCAGTATTTTTAGATAATGATACTAGAATTGCTTCAATTGGTGAATTAAAAGCTGGCGATTTGCAAAAAATAGAGAATCTAATCTATATGCAAATCGGTGGAGGTATCTCCTCAGTGATTTATAACCAAGGCGAACAAATGGTTGGAGATTATCTTTTGCTTGGAGAAGTTGGTTTAACCTTAACTGATACAGGAAAAACCTTACACGAAGAATGTACCGTCAGATCGTTAATCAGAAGATTACAAGATCATCTTAATGAACCCACTTCTAAAGCTCTAACCGAAGCAATCAAAACCGATCCCTTTGTCCATGACGAAGTTATGAATAGCGCTAAGATTCTCGGTAGAGTCTTAAGAAACATGTCTTATCTAACCGGTATTAGAAACTTTGCCTTAGGAGGAGTAATCTCAGAAATGCCAAATGAGTACTTCCAAAAAGTTAAGGAAGGGGCAGATATTGTATATAAATACCACCCCAAATCAATTAATCTTTATGATCTAAATATTATTAGAACCTCTTCACAAAACCCGATTAAACTGGGACTTCAATATTTAGCTAAATCACTTTATATTTCATCTGTAACTTTAAACTTATAGAACATTAAATAATTCAATCACTCCACGCATATTAATATGTGTGGATTTTTATTTTGAATTTAGTTCATTCCAATTGTTTAGAAACTCTTCGATTTTCTCGATTCTTCTCATACTACTTTTTAGTCCACCAACGCGGCTTCTTTTTAACCAAATTATTTCATAATCCTTTTTGACTTCTTTAAGAAGATTTTTTGCTTCAGTCAACGCATTTGTATCATTGTTAATCATATCGTTTAACATAGCTGATAATTTAATCATTCTACCGCTTAAAATTAACTCCTTATCGATTAAAGAGTCTCCTTGAACTTTTTCGATAATAAATTCTATTCTCTCGATTATTTCTTGGGCAGTTTCTTGATTCAATGCCACATTGTTCAATGATTTCTTCCAGAAATCGAACTGTTCCTTTAAAGAATCATTTGGATAAAATCCAGCCATCATCCAAGAACGGAATATCCCTGTACCATTTGAGACATAGTTGTCTTCCATCGCACTATATTCTCCTAACGCCCTAACTATTTCAGCTTGGTTTGAATACTCGGTAAAGACATATTTTTTTAACCATTCTTCAACTGGTTGATAATTTTTTTGCATTGTCCAAGTTTCTGAAGCTGAGTAAGCTAAGCCAGTAAAAGAGAAAATATGTGGTTGAGGGTGACCATTATCGCCCCAATCAGCTATCAACATACCTTTACCACCGTATTTCTTTAAAGCTTCATTTGCTCGGTCAACTGATCCCAGCATGTCTAAGTGTCGGTATGCAAAACTATTCCATGATGATGTTCCTGGTGCTAAGATGAAGTTTAAATTGTTTTCACTCAATCTTTTTGTTCTTAAATCAAAATCATGATTATAATTATAACCCCATTCTACTACAGTTAGATTTTTTGGAAAATCTGGAACCATTTCTGGATGCTTTGCTAGAACATCTCCCCATACAAGTACTTCTCTATTGTTTTTAAGAACTGTTTCAGCTACTTTTGCGATAAAATCGATATATACTTGTCCAATTCCTAGCTTCTCACAAGCAGCTTTGCTTTTTCCCAAGCCTAGTTCAAAAGGCTCGTCCCCATTGATATTAAATATCGTAGATTTAGAAAAACTCAAAACATCTTCGACAATTTTCTGAGCTAACTTGATACTTCTTTCATCTAGAGGATTAAGTGTTGACGCTGGGTAGTGATGACCGATTCTTTCATAACCGTTTTCACATTCTGCTAAGTCGTGATATTCATCTAATTCTAACCACTTGGTCATGTGACCAAAGGTATTGATGTTAGGAACTAAATCAACACCTCTAACAGCTGAATATCTTTCTAATTCTTGATACTCTTCGGGTGTTAATGGTGTTTCATAGGGAAGATTAGGAAAACTTGGAAGTTGTAAGGAAAAGCCTTCAACATATAATTCTAAATGATTCATCTTTAACATCATCATATAATCGATAAAAGTTTTAATTGTTTCCATCTTAGGGGTTTTATCACGACTGATATCAAGCATAAATCCTCTTAAGGCAAGATCTGGTTTATCGGAAACTATTTGACATGGAATTTTATCGTCTAACAATTGATATAAGCTCATCAATGCAAAGACTGCGCTTCGGTAATCGTTGTAAAAGACTTCGATCTTAGTTTCAGATATGTCCAGGCAATATTCTTCTTGTGCTAAGTCTTCTACTTTAGTAAAGACTAATTCATTGCTTTTTTCTC
>JBAYQC010000015.1:0-18438 GCA_041677365.1 Candidatus Izemoplasmatales bacterium
ATTAATGAAGCTTTAGAAATTACCAAGAAATACTCAAATCTAGACGACGATTCAGCTAAAAAATTTAATAACCGGCTTTTAGATAATATTCGTCACTTTTTGGAGAAAGCTAATGGTTAGAGAGTATTTAACTGTAACTGCGTTAAATCGTTATTTAAAATTTAAATTTGATAACGATTCCGAACTACAGAATGTACTTTTAAAAGCTGAAATTTCCAATTTTAAGCGACATTCACGTGGACATCTATATTTGACTTTAAAAGATGATTCAAGTCAAATAAGCGCGATTATGTTCGTTTCTAATACTTCTAAATTGAAGTTTTTACCAAAAGACGGAGACAAGGTAATTGTTGAAGGCTATGTTTCAGTTTATGAGGCTTATGGTAATTATCAAATATATATTCAAAGAATGAGTTTAGATGGTGTCGGAGATTTGTATTTAGCTTATGAAAAACTCAAAGCTGATTTGGAAAAGAAAGGTTATTTTTCTGAAGAACATAAATTAAAAATTCCGCTTTATCCTAAATCTATAGGTGTTATAACCTCGCCTACAGGAGCAGCCATTAGAGATATCATAAATATTGTTAATAACCGTTTTCCAATGACACAAATAATAGTTTATCCTGCTTTAGTTCAAGGCATATCTGCCAAAGAATCATTGGTCAAACAACTGCAAATTGCTAATCAACAAAAACTAGTTGATGTAATTATTATCGGTCGTGGTGGAGGATCTATTGAAGATTTATGGGCTTTTAACGAAGAGATTGTCGCAAAAGCTATCTATGATTCGAAAATCCCTGTTATCAGTGCTGTTGGGCATGAAACTGATTTTACTATCAGCGATTTTGTGGCCAGTGTTAGAGCGTCTACGCCTTCACATGCAGCAGAACTAGCAGTTAGAAATTATCGCGATGTTCTAGAAGAAATATATGATTATAAAAATCGTGCACGTTTAGCGTTAAAGAATTTATATATGGCAAAATCTAATGAGCTAATCCGCACAGTTAGCTCACCATATCTAACCAATCCTTTACGGTTAATCGAAACTAAAGAACTAAACTATAGCAGTTTATCTGAACGCTTATTTAAAACCAACCCTTTATCTAGCATTGAAAGAAGAAAAGATAAACTTGTAAGCTTGAATAAAAATATAGATACGTATTTTCAATACTATGTTCAAAAACGAAAAGCAAGTTTTGATAACTTGATTGAGAAACTTGAACTGGTCAATCCCTTGAATATCATGAAAAAAGGCTTTGCGATTGTTAAGCAAAACGGAGTAATTAAAAAAACTTTATCGGAAATAGATAAATCCGATCAATTAGACATTTTATTAACTGGGGGAGAAATAACAGCGAAAATTTTGGAAATGAGAGGAAACAAAGATGAGTAAATTAAGTTTTGAAGAAAATTTAGAGAAACTTGAAAAATTAGTAAAACAATTGGAATCAGGAGAAAATAGTCTCGATGAAGCAGTAAAGCTTTATCAAGAAGGAATCGCTCTAGCCAAATTATGCCACGAAGACTTAAAAAACGCTGAAGAAGTAATCGTTAAATTAATGGACTCAGAAGGATTAGTTGACTTTAAAAAGGAATAAACATGAATTTATTAGAAATTAAAGATCCGAGTTTTATAAAAACTTTAACAATTAAAGAATTGGAAAGTCTAGCTGAAGAAATTCGGACTTTTTTGTTAGAAAATATTTCTAAGACCGGAGGACATCTTTCCTCTAATTTAGGTGTTGTAGAGCTTACCTTAGCTTTGCATTATGTTTTCGATTCTCCAAATGATAAACTAATTTTTGATGTTGGACATCAAGCCTATACTCATAAAATCTTGACCGGAAGAGCAAAGGATTTTTCTAAACTTAGAAAGTTCAATGGTTTATCTGGTTATCAAAAACGTAGCGAGTCAATTCATGATGTCTGGGAAGCTGGTCATTCTTCAACCGCGATAGCCGCTGTTGCTGGTTTTGAGTATGCTAAGTATTTAAATAATGAAACCCATAAAAATATCGCTATTGTTGGAGACGGATCTCTAAATAGTGGACTTAGTTTTGAAGCTTTAAATTATTTGGGTCACCAAAAAAAGCTTTCACCAATCATTATTTTAAATGATAATGAAATGAGTATTTCAAAGAATGTTGGTAGGTTATCACGTCTTTTGAATAAAACTCGTTCATCGAAAATGTATAACCTAGCTATTAAAACTAAAAGAAGATTTCCTAAATTTATCTATAACCTAAAAGTAAGAACCGCAAATATGATTAGAGGATTTGCTAATAATCTTTCGATTTTTGATGAGTTTGGCTTTTCATACTATGGACCTATAGATGGTCATGATCTAAAAAATTTAATTAAGTTTCTAAAACTTATTAAACAAAAAAATCGTCCTGTAGTTCTCCATGTTGTAACTAAAAAAGGCAAAGGATATTCTTTGGCTGAAAACGATCAAATTGGCTCTTGGCATGGAGTAGGACCATTTAATTTA
Source organism: Candidatus Izemoplasmatales bacterium (assembly GCA_041677365.1). Classification (GTDB taxonomy): domain Bacteria; phylum Bacillota_I; class Bacilli_A; order Izemoplasmatales; family Hujiaoplasmataceae; genus UBA2289. The sequence continues at coordinate 2,492 of JBAYQC010000015.1, forward strand.
GAAAATGGAGAAAATTTAAATAAAAATAATCAAGAAAATCATGTCAAATGGAGTAATATTATCAGTGAGTATTTAGAAAAACACGCAGTTGATAATCCCGACTTTAAAGTAATTGTACCAGCGATGATTTATGGTTCAGGTTTAGTTGAATTTGAAAAGAAATTTCCTGATAAAATAATTGATGTGGGTATTTGTGAAAGTTTTTCCGTATGCTTTAGTGCAGCTTTAGCATTAAATGAAAAGGAGATATTTTTACCGATATATTCCTCTTTTTTACAGAGAGCTTATGATCAAGTGGTTCATGATTTAACGAGACAAGATGCAAAAATCGTTATTGGTATCGATAGGTCAGGCATTGTTGGTGATGATGGAGAAACCCATCAAGGTGTGTTTGATATTGCTTATCTAAAACACATACCTAATATTGAAATTGTTCAGCCCTCTAATGAATCTGAAGCTTATAGTTTATTAGATTATGCTTTTAAGGTGAGCAAAAAAACAGTTGCTATTAGATATTCACGATATTCTACTGAAAGAATAGAATCAAATGAAAACTTAGAAATACAAAAAGCAACTTGGTTAGAAACCAATCGATTAGGTAAAGCAAACATTATTAGTTATGGCGATAATTTTGCAATGTTAAAAAATTATATTGAAGAGAATAATTTGCCGATTAATCTTTATAACGCATTATTTATCAAACCATTGGACTTAGTCATGCTAGATAAAATTATCAGTTCTAATTTACCGACTTATGTACTTGAGGATTCCGCTAAAATCAGCGGCTTAGGTTCTTCAATACTAGAGTATTTAAGTGAAAGTTCTAAAAGTCTACAAGTAAAAATATATGGATTGCCAGATGAGTTTATCCTCCAAGGTTCAAGAGAAGAGATCTATAAGAAATATGGTCTCGATGTCGAAACTATAACTAAAGAAATAATGGAGAAATAAATGCTAAAAAGTTTAGAAGTAAAGAATTTTGCGATCATCGATAATATGAAATTAGAATTTCATCAAGGAATGACAGTTTTAACCGGCGAAACTGGAGCTGGTAAATCGATCATTGTTGATGCTATTTCTTTATTGCTTGGAGACCGGGCTACTAAAGAGATGATCAGTTCAAAATCTGATACTGCTGAAATCATCGGAGTATTTACGATAACTTCTAAACCTGTTAAAAACCTTCTTCAAGAGAATCAAATAGATTTCGATGAGAGTTTGGAAATCTATCGGTTGATATCAAAAGATAAAACTAATATTATCAAGATCAATCAACAAAATGCAACCTTAAAACTTCTTAAAGATTTAGCCTTATATTTAGCTGATATCCATTCTCAGTTTGATACAAATCAGTTAATTAATCCTGATAATTATCTTGCTTTAGTCGATAATTTTCGTCGTGATCGAATCAATGCTTATCTTGAACGTTATTTAGAGAGTAGAACCGATTATTTGGAAGCTTATAAGTCATATCAAGAAGTAATCAAAAAACGTGATGAAACCTTAAAACAACTCGATTTATATCAGTTCCAACTTAATGAATTAACTAATCTAAATTTAACACCTGGAGAATTAGAACAGATTTCTGAGGAAGTAAATGTCTTGGAAAACATTGATAAAATCAATACGGTTTTACAAGAATCAAGAGTCAATTTGAGTGAAGGTAACCTTTTGGATAACCTTTACCAAATGAAACGTGAGTTTGAACGTTTAAGTGGCTATACTAAAGAATTTGAACAAGTGTCGGAACGGTTAAACAATCTCTATTATGAACTTGATGATATTAATCAAGTTATTATCGAAAAAATTGATAATTTAAATTATGATAGCGATGATTTCTCGACATTAGTGGAAAGAATAAATGAGTTAGAAAAAATTCAAAATAAATATCACAAATCAGTTGATGAATTAATTGAATATCGATTGAACTTAGAAACGGCTTTAAATGAAGTCGAGAATTTTGATGAAGTAATCAAATTGAAAGAAGCTGATGTCAAGAAGAAATATGCACTTATTATGACATCCGCACGAGATTTAAGTTCGATTAGAAAGGATATTGCATTAAGAATCACTAAAGATATCGAAAACACTTTAGAGGAGTTAGTTATAAAAAATGCTAAATTCTTAATTGAATTTAGCTTTAACGAACCCAAAAACGAGTTTGATCATAATGTGTTTTCTATTAACGGTTTAGACCAAGTTGAATTTTTAATATCTACAAACAAAGGTGAGCCACTCAAATCCTTAGCAAGAACTGCTTCTGGTGGTGAAATGTCCAGAGTTATGTTAGCGTTTAAAACGATATTTGCCAGATCGCAAAAAATTCCTACAATCATATTTGATGAAATTGATACAGGGATAAGTGGATATATTGCTAAACAGATAGCTAGAAAATTAGCTGAATTAGCTAAGATTACTCAGGTTATATCAATTACTCATATACCCCAGGTAGTAGCACAAGGAACACATCATTTGCAAGTTAAAAAAACTTTGGTTGCTAATAAGACGAAGATTGCGGTTAAATACTTGAATCACGAAGAACGTATTGAGGAAATTGCCGCTATGGTAAGTGCTGACAAAGTTACGGAAGCAGCTAAAGACATAGCTAGAGAATTACTGATTAACCCATAAAAAAAACACTGCCTGAGCAGTGTTATTTTTTTAACTTAATACTTCAATCATTCCTACGATTGCCGCAATTAGAATACCTAAAAACATTCCAACAGCAAGAATAAGCAAAATAATTTTTCCGGTCTTACTTTTAGTGGGATTATAGGTTTTGATTTCTTGTTCTTGCGGTGTTGATCGTCTTTTTTGATTTTTAGCCATGTTGATCACCTCATTATCTTCAACTTAATGTCTTAACCATTATAAACTAAATTGCTCTAAAAATAAAGTAAAAAATATCTTTAATGATAATTTTCTAAGAATTCGATTACTGCTTTAGTTAAGTAGTTAGGTGTGGAGGCACCTGAAGATACGCTCACTACTTTGACATTTCTTAAATCTTCGGGGTTAATCTCTGAAACAGATTGGATTAAGAAGGTTTTTGTATTGGTTAAATCTTGAGATATTTTCACTAAATTTTTGGAGTTATTGCTTCTTGGGTCACCGACTATATAACATAAATCAACATCTTTATTTCCTTCAATAATAGCATTTTGTCGCATTCTTGTAGCACTACATATCTCCTCAGTGATAATCGCCTCAGGCCAAATTTCTTTAATCCGATTTTGAATCGGAAGAATATCATTTAAACTGAAAGTCGTTTGATTTGTAACAAAGATAGGTTTATCAAACTTTAAATTTTCAAGGTCTAATTCATTTTCTACTAAAAAGATATTTTCACCTATACCGATGGCAGCGTTAGTTTCTGGATGATTTTTTTTGCCGATATAGATAACTGAATAATCTTTTTTTAAATATTCTTCAATTAATTCTTGAGTTTTATAAACATCATCACAAGTTGCATCAATTAATGTCAAATTGTTTTCTCTGATTATTTGCTTAACAGCTGCTTTTGTTCCATGAGCTGAGAGGATAATTGTTCCTTTTTTTATATCCTTAACTAGGTCAGTGCGATCTTTAAACATATCGTCTAAGGTTATAGCCCCAAGTTTAGTTAATTCTTCAACTATGTGACGATTGTGAACAATCATCCCTAAAACGTAGATTGGGCGGGGAAGACTTTCATTTTCTAAGGCCGTTTTTACAATTTGGATTGCATTATGGACGCCTTTGCAAAAACCTCTAGGTGTTATTTTCTTTACAATCATTTTCTACCTCTTAATGTTTTACTTATCACTATAAATATTATATAATATAAGTTAAGATTTTACAAAGAGGAAGATAAATGAAAAAATTTAAGCAAGAGTATTTAAATGAAGCATTGGACAGAATTGGATTTAAAACTTTAACTAAAGTTCAAGAAGATGTTTTAGCAATAATTAGTGATAATAAAAATTTAGTTGTAGAAGCTAAAACTGGCTCTGGGAAAACTCATGCTTTTTTGTTGCCGATTTTAGATGATTTAGATTATGAAGCTACTGGAGTTCAAGCAGTAATTGTCGCTCCGACTAGAGAACTCGCTAGACAGATTAAAGAGTTTACTAATGAATTGATTAAAAATGCACCTACACAAATTGATGTAGATCTTTTTGTCGGTGGAGAAAGCAAAGAGAATGATTTAGAGAAACTTAACAATCGCCAACCGCAGATTGTTATTGGTACACCGGGAAGACTATATGATTTAGTAATTGATGAAAATGCCTTAAAAATATTCACAGCGAAATATTTTGTTATTGATGAAGCTGATATGAGTCTTGATAATGAGTTTATCGAGAAGGTTGATGCTATTGCTTTAATTGCAAAAGCAGCTAAGATGATGATTTTTTCAGCTACAATTTCTGAAAGATTACAACCGTTTTTAAAGAAATACATGGAAAATCCGATTGTCTTAAAGGTCCATCCTGAAGAGATTTCTAATCTCAACATCAACCACTATTTTATAAAAACAAAAGAGTTAGGCCGTTTAGTTTGGTTGAAAAAAATAATTGATACAATCAATCCTTATTTAGCGATTATTTTTTGTAACACCAAAGAAAGTGCTAATCAAGTCTATGACTGGATTAAATCTGAAAACCAAAACGCCTGTTTAATCCATGGCGATATTGATTTCAGAAAAAGAAAACAGTTAATTAAACGGATTAACAATCTTGATTTTCAATACATTGTCGCTACAGATATCATCAGTAGAGGAATTGATATAATTGGGGTTTCTCATATCATAAATTATGAGTTACCGAATGACTTTGAATTTTACATTCATCGAAGTGGAAGAACTGGAAGAATTAATTTTTCTGGTGAGTGTATTTCTTTATATGAGTTTGAAGATAATTCTTATCTAGATAAATTAGAATCTAGAGGGATCAGAACTGCTTATAAAACAATCAAGAATAATCAACTGATGGATGTTGTAACGAGAAACAAACGCGAAAAGCGAATCAGACCAGAGAATGATTTAGACTTTGAAGCTAAACGCAATGTGAAGAAACCAAAGAAAGTAAAGCCAGGATATAAGAAAAAATACAAAGAAGCAGTAAATAAAGAAAAGAAGAAATTAAGTAGAAAGAGACGGAAATAATGTCGATTAACGTTTGTTTATATCAACCGGAAATCCCGCAAAATACCGGCAACATCATGAGGACATGTGCTGGAACCAACACAATACTTCATATCATAAAACCAATTGGTTTTAAGTTGGATCCAAAGTATATAAAGCGTAACGCGGTAAACTACCTTGATTCAGTCAATTTTTTTGTTTATGATTCCTATGAAGAATTTTTAAGTAAGAATCAAGGGAAAATGTATTATATAACCAGATATGGGAAAAAGAATCCTAATGATTTTGACTTCAGCAATACTGAGGATAATATCTACTTGATTTTTGGTAGAGAATCAACTGGTATTCCTAAAGCGATTTTAAAACAACACCTTGATAATTGCTTAAGGTTACCGATGAACGAAGAAATTCGCTCTTTAAACTTAAGCAATACGGTTGCGGTAATGGTATATGAAGTATTACGCCAACAAGGCTATCCTAATTTATCGTTGATGGAACCAACAAGTTTAAAAGGGCCAGATTGGTTAGAAGAGTAATGGTGATGTGCATGCAGGATAGTTTAATTGGAAGAAAAGTGGTAATTCATAGTTATAAACACGATAAATCTCTACATCGTATTTGGAAAAATGCGATTATTTTAGATGAAAATGAAGAGTTAATTATTGTCGCTAACAAAAGAACTAAGGTTGTCGAGTCAACTGGTAGATTCTGGTTTACAAAAGAGCCTTCGGTAGCTTTCTTTTTTAAAAACCACTGGTATAATGTAATTGCAATTTTAAAACAAGGCGTGGTCAATTATTACTGTAACCTTGGTTCACCGGTTTTTCAGGATGAGGAAGCTATTAAGTATATTGATTATGACTTAGATTTGAAGGTAGACTCTGAATTAAACTATAAGATTCTTGACATCCATGAATATAAGCTTCATCAAGAAAAAATGCAGTATCCTGAAGATATTAAGTTGATATTGGCTAAGGAAATGCTAGATTTAAAAAGTAGGATAGATCAAAAAGACATTCCTTTTAACAGCAGTTTAGTCTTAGATTTATATAATAAATTTTTGAGTATAGATGAAATTGACAGATTTCACAAAAAGAATCTTAAAAAAAGACAATAAAAGGCTTAATTAAGATAAAATATTAGTGGTTTGTAAAAGATTATTTTGGTAATAATCTTTTTTTGTGGTATAATATTTATTAGGGTAAATTATAACAAACTTTCTTTTAAAAGTATGTGATGTAGAATGGGAGGCATATCTATGGAACTAATCTATAAAGTAAAAAAGCCTGAAACAATTAAAAACTTCATGACTGAAAACAATATTCCTACTAGCATATTGCAAAAGGATGAAAAGAATTACAAAATTTATGTAAATAACGAAGAAAACTCTCGTAAACGTAAAGATACTGTTAGAAAAGGTGATAAAATTCACTTTTTACTTGAGGATGAAGGTTTAAATAAGAATGTAAAGCCAGAAGAGTCTCCATTGGAAATTATCTACGAAGATGATTTATTAGTTATCGTAAATAAACCGGCTAACACTCCGATGAGTGTTTCCAAGACAAATAAATCAAATACCTTGGCTAATTATCTTGTTGCTCATTACCAAAAGCATTCAATCAATAATATGATTCATTTCATTAATCATTTAGACAAAGAAGCAAGTGGTATTGTAGTCGTAGCTAAACATCGTTTCGTTAAGTTTTTATTAAGTAATAAACTAAATAATGAGTTAGATTTTTCATATAAAGCGATTATCTCAGGAAAAATGGCAGTAAACGATTTTGATATTTGCTTACCAATAGGTAAACAGCCGGAAACTAAAAAAAGAGTAGTTACAGAAAATGGCGAAGATTGTTCTACAAAATATCATGTTGAAAAAGAATTTAAAAATTATTCTTTACTTGATATCAATGTGAAGGGAAAAATTCCTCATCAAATTCGTGTTCACTTAGCTTATTTTGATCATCCGATTCTTGGAGATAAACTGTATAACGAAAAAGACACACATGAAAATTTAATGCTATATTGTTACAAAACTGAATTTAATAATCCTGTTACTGAAAATCCGATAAAAGTAGAATTACCTTTACCGGAAACTTTTAAAGAAATTATGAAATAAAAAATAAAGATTCCAATATTCTTCTTCAAGAATTTGGAATCTTTTTATCTATTTAATATAGTTAATCAATAGTTTGAAAGTACTCATTATAGCATTAAGGTGAGTTCTTTCCATTCCGTGAGAGGCGTGGACTCCGGGCCCGATTAAGGCTCCTCGAAAGTCTTTTCCACCTCGGTATGCTGCACTTACATCAGAGCCATAAAATGGATAGATATCAGTAGCGAAGTTTAGCTCATTATTCTTAGCAATTTCAACTAGTTTGTTGATAATCTGATAATCATAAGGACCACTTGAGTCTTTGCAACAAATTGAAACATCTTGTTCAGTACAGCTTAAATCAGCGCCAATGCAACCCATATCAACTGCGATAAGTTCATCTAATTCAGGAATGAAAGACGCTCCATGGCCAACTTCTTCATAAGTAGAGATAATAAAGGTCAAATTAGCGTATGGTTTTATTGATTCATCCTTTAGATACTTTAACAATCCTAAAAGAATCGCTACCGAAATTTTATCATCTAAGAAGCGACTTTTAATAAAACCAGACTTAGTTATTGTGGTTTTTGGATCGAAGAAGATGAAATCTCCAGGAGCGATACCCAATTTTTTTACATCGTCTGCATTTTTTACTAACTCATCAATTCTTACAAACATATTATCAGGATTTCTGGATAATGAACCAGCATCCTTATAAACATGAGTTGAAGGACTATTAGATAAAAAAGTACCTTGAAAACTTTTGTTATCTCTGGTTCTTATTGTACAGTATTCACCATCTAAAGTTGGCCAAATCGGACCACCTATTGTAGTGAATTTTAGTTGGCCATCTGAGGTAATGCTTTTTACCATCGCTCCTAAGGTATCAACATGACCACTCAAACCAATAATTTTATCAGTTTTTCCCTTAACATCAATGAGCAGATTACCTTTTTTTGTAAGCGTGGTTTCATAACCTAAGTCTTGAACTAAATCGGTAATCTTTTCGATTACTTCATGTGTATAACCGCTGGGAGAGGGGATGCTAAGGATTTGCTTAGCGTAATCAAAGATTATTTTTCCATAATTATCAATCATTATTAATATTCCTTTCCTGTAATAGAGTTTTATATGATAATTATATCATAAATATCGATGATATTTTGAACTTATAAATCTTATTTAAATAATTGATTCTTTATGATAAAATGTTAATAAGGAATGATTCTTATGGTTGTAGTATTTGGAGGCAGCTTTAACCCACCAACAAAAGCGCATAAAGAAATCTATCACCTCGTTGAACAGAAGGTGGGTTTTAATCATTTTATTTTTTTACCGGTTTCGAATAAATATCAAAAGCAGAATTTAATTGATGACAAGTACCGGGTAAAAATGTTAGAACTTTTGATTTCTGAGTTACCAAAGGCTAAGCTTTCCCTTCTAGAGATAGAAGATCCTAATTACTTAGGTACTTATGAAAGTTTAAAACGATTTAGTCAAGATTATCCTGATGAAGAAATTGCTTTTATCGTTGGTTCAGATAATTTAGTTAATTTTAAAAGATGGATTAATGCCAAGGCTTTAGTTGAAGAATTTAAGTTTATTGTCATTAATCGTAATCATCAAAATGCTTCAGATATAATTCAAAAGAATCCGCTTTTAAGTCAAAACGCGGATAATTTCATTATTTTAAACGGATTTAAACAATCGATATCTTCGAGTGCTTTTAGAGATAGTTTGGATCCTTACTACGTTACCGAAAATATCTATCAATATATTATGAAAAACAACTTGTACTAAGGGAGATTTATATGGAAAAAGGATTTTTAAAAGTAGCTTTAATAACACCGAAAGTAGAAGTCGCTAATCCGATATTCAATGTTAAAGAAATGATAAAATCTTTGGAAAACCGGAATGTTCATATTGCGGTATTTCCAGAATTATCAATTACATCTTATTCTTGTGGAGATTTATTCTTCCATAAGAATCTTTTAGACGATGCTTATAAAGGTTTGCAATATTTTTTGAAAAACAATAACTTTTCTGGAATCTCTGTACTTGGTATGCCAATTGTTTTAGGTGAAGTGGTTTTAAATTGTGCAGTTGTAGTTCAAAATGACAAGATTTTAGGTGTTGTTCCTAAATTTTACTTGCCAAATACTAAAGAATATTATGAAAAACGCTGGTTTAATTCTGGCTTTGACTGTATTGATAATTATCCGAGTATTGAACTTTTAAAACAGGAAGTTCCGTTTGGAAATCTGCTTTTTAGCTGTGATGACTTGTGTTTTGGAATTGAAATATGTGAAGATATGTGGGCAACAATTTCTCCAGGGAATCTCTTAAGTGTTAATGGTGCAGATTTAATTATCAATCTCAGTGCTTCAAATGAAGTTTTGGGTAAAGAAAACATTCGTAAAAATGCGGTTTTGGAACATTCCCGTAAAAATAGTGGAGCCTATATTTATGTTAGTGCCGGTGCTTCTGAATCAAGTTCTGATACAGTTTTTTCTGGCCATAATATAGTCGCTAATAATGCAAGATTACTTAAAGAAATCAATGTCTTTTCTTTAGAAACTACAGTTCTTGAAACTGATATTGATATCAGTAGATTAAAATATGAAAGAAGAATCAATTCATCATATCGTGACTCTGTTCTTAAATACCGATTAAAGTATCAAACTGTATACTTTTCAATGCCGAAAATTGAAAACTTTAAATTTTCTTTGGTTTGGGATAAAGAACCTTTTGTACCAAAGAAAAATCTTAAAGAAAGTTTTAAAAGAATTTCTTCAATTCAAGAATTCGGTCTTGCTAAACGTCTTAGTTATACAAACATTAAACGCTTGGTTTTAGGCGTTAGTGGTGGATTAGATTCATCTTTAGCACTTTTAGTAGCTGTAGGTGCTTTTGAATATTTAAAGATTGATAAAAAAGAGATTTATGCATATACACTTCCGGGATTACATACATCAAATAGAACTAAGCACAACGCTAATAGACTGATGGAATTATTAGGTGTTAGCGTTAAGGAAATAGATTTAAAGAAACATATTGAAGATCATTTGGAATTAATTGAACACGATAAAAAAACTCAGGACACTACCTATGAAAATACTCAAGCTAGAGCTAGGACAATGGTTTTAATGAACTTAGCCAATAAGTTGAATGCGCTTGTTTTAGGTACCGGAGATTTATCAGAAATTGCTCTAGGATGGTCAACTTATAATGGCGATCAAATGTCGATGTATAACGTAAATGGGGGAATTCCTAAAACTGTAGTTAAATTTATGATTAAAGCATATGCAGATTATAAGTATGATGGGGAGTTAAGAGAAATTCTCTACGACATTATTGACACGCCAATATCACCTGAATTAATCGAAAGCCAATCAACAGAAGAAATTATTGGTAAGTATGAAATCAACGATTTCATACTCCATCGTTATATGATTGCTGGAGATATTAATGAGCGAATTATCTACTTATTAGAGAATGTATTTGGGCTTGAAGGAAAACTTGCTAAAGATTATGTCGACAATTTCTTTAAGCGTTTCTTTTCTCAACAATTTAAACGCGCTGCTAGTCCAGATTCACCTAAAGTTTTTGATTTTTCTTTGTCACCGAGAAGTGATTTTAAAATTGTTTCTGATGTCAAGAGGTCCTCATGAAGAAAGTTGTAGTTGGTTTGTCAGGAGGAGTGGATTCTGCAGTTAGCGCATATCTCCTGAAGCAACAAGGTTATGAAGTTATTGGATTGTTTATGCGAAACTGGGATTCTGCAGCTAACAACGATATTTTAGGTAATCCAAGTTTAACTGAAGACATCTGTCCTCAAGAAAAAGATTATCAAGACGCTTTAAAAGTAGCTGAGTTTCTCGGGATAAAGCTATATCGACATGATTTTATTAAAGAGTATTGGGATTATGTGTTTACCTATTTTTTAGAAGAGTATAAAAAGAACAGAACTCCCAATCCTGATGTTTTATGTAATAAATATGTTAAGTTTGCTGGTTTTCAAGAAGTTGCAAAAGAGTTGGGAGCTGACTATTTTGCATATGGTCACTATGCTAGAACTAAAGAAGTTTCGAATGAAATGTTCTTACTTAGGGGTAAAGACGGTAATAAAGATCAGAGTTATTTTCTTTGCCAATTGAACCAAGAGCAGTTAAAGAATAGTTTGTTTCCGGTTGGTGAACTGACAAAAACTGAAGTTAGAAAAATTGCTTTAGATGCTAATCTTCCTACAGCTGAAAAAAAGGACTCTACAGGAATTTGTTTTATCGGGGAAAGAGACTTTAAGAATTTTCTTAAAAACTATATCTTTTCTAAGCCTGGTGAGATTAAGACATTAAATGGTGAAACTCTTGGTAAACATGATGGACTGATGTACTATACGATAGGTCAAAGAAAAGGATTAAATATCGGTGGTGATAGTCGTTTTTATAACGCACCATGGTTTGTCATAGGTAAGAATCTTGAAGAGAATGAACTTTTGGTAGGACAAGGGTTCAATCACCCAACACTCTATGCCAATCGCGTGATTGTAGAAGATGTAAACTGGATAAGTAAAAAACGTTTTTCAGGAAGTTTAGAGTGCCTAGCAAAATTTAGATATCGACAAAAAGATAATTTAGTTATGATTAGTTGGATTGATGAAACCACACTGGAAGTAGTAACTAATAAACCGGTTAGAGCCTGCACTCCAGGTCAGGCAGCGGTTTTCTATGATGGGGAAATTTGTTTAGGTGGCGGAGTAATAAAAAGTGCGTATCAAAACGCTACTAAACTACCTTATTAGGTGATAATTATGAAAAAATTAGGCTTGTGTTTAGCTGGAGGCGGAGCAAGAGGATCCTATCAAATTGGGGTTATGAAGGTTTTGGATGAGCTTGGATATTTAGATCAAGTAAAGGCAATATCTGGAACTAGTATTGGATCAGTTAATGCCAGTATCTTTGCTGGTAGAACTGTTGATGAGATGAAAGAAATCTGGTTTCAATACTCCAATGATGAGTTTAAGAAAAATACTAAAGTGTTTGAAAAGTTGAAAGATAAGAAACTTGAAGTTGTAAAAGAAGGAATCTATGAACTTGAAGCTCTGGAAAAACTTTTAACCAAAAATCTAAATCTAAAAGCTTTGAAAAAACAAGAAACATATGTTACTCTATCGCCAGCTGGAGAAGAAAACGCTGGAATCATGGGAATCTTAAAAGCATCTTATAAACATTATATAAAGCATGACAGCCAAGTTATTTATTCTCCACTTCATGAACAAAATGATAAAGCAATTTACCAACAAGTTCTAGCATCTTGTTCAATACCTGTGGTATTTCCTTCGATGAAAATTGGTGAAAACCAAGTATTTGATGGGGGTTTATATGATAACGTTCCAGTTAAACCACTTGTAGATGCTGGCTGTGATACCATAATTGTTATTCACTTGCAAAGAATTTTCTTTGTTAATAAAAGCAAGTATCCCGGAGTAACGTTTCATGAGATTAAACATTGGGGTTCTTTGGGAGGAATGTTGAACTTTGATTCTAACCAAGCACAGAAACGTTATGAACTTGGTTACAAGGATGCTAAAAAGTACTTTTCAGAGAATCCATTAAATTAAAGAAATTAACCTGCTCTTAAGTATTATGTAAGTAAAGAGGAGGTTTTTTTTATGAAAAAAATTGGTCTAATTGCGATTTTACTACTGGCTTTAACAATGATTGAGATTAGCGTTAAAGCTGAAGATTATTCAAATTATCAAGAGATTGTATTTGATAATGATGATGCTTATCTATTAAAAAACTATTCAAGTTCAAACTACAAATCAGCTTACAAGAAGATTTCTAGAAGGAAATTCATGGGCTGGAAAGTCTATGTGGTTCACAAGAATGAACCTCTTGAATTTGTTTCGGAAACTAAGTTAAAAATCTATAATAACGGTTATACGCCAATCAAACACAATATCAAATTGGAAACTAAAGAAGAAACTAAACATCAATTACAAGCTTCTGGTAGCATCAAAATTTCTATAGATGGTAAGTTAAAAGAGTTTAAGGGCGGAGTTGATCAGGAGATTAAGTCTTCAATATCTTATTCAAAAACAACTACTAGTATCGAAAATTATGAGTTTCAAATTGTAATTGATCCAAAAACTTATGTGAAAATAATTACTAGAGGAACCGGAGAGATTAGTAATGGTGTAGCTCAGAGCTATGTTTTTTGGATAAAAACAATTAAGGGTGGATGGGAAATATTTACTGTACAAACAGAATATTATGAGATAATTAAGGAAAGAATCAGATGAAGAAGTTAGTGTTTTATAGTTTGATTGGTTTTATGTTTATTGCCGTTATACTTATACTTCTTATCAAGCCAAAGAACAATAGCATTAACATCTTAAGTGTTGAGAATAATTATATGCGGATAATTACTGAAAATGAGCCTTTGAGTATTGTTTTATTCTATGATGATGTTGATAACTTTTTGCTGGAAAAGACCAATATTAGCCGAGTAAGTATTAGTGATGAGTATAATGAAATTGAATTAACAATTGATAGTATTGATGTAAGTGCTGTCCCAATAACTTACCAAAACAATCACTACTATGAAGCTACTTTTAACTTAAATTTTGATTGGAATAATCTTGAGGGATTAAACTTAAATTTTTCCTCAGCTAAATTGAATATAAATTATATAAATGAAGTTAAATATAATTTTCAAATCGGAGATGTTAATTTGAGTTTTCTCAGTTTACAATCACCTGCCTATCTAGATATTAACCGGATGTATGGAATAGTAAATGAGATTGGTGATTCGAAAACCTTACTTGCAGTAGCACTTAAGTTAGATAATCTTACTAATAGTCCAATAACGATTAAAAATATCTACAGCAACAATCTGAAATTAGGATTCAATTTAGAAAACACTAAGATTACTAAAGAAGTATACTTAGCGGAAACTAATATCCAAGAAGTAATCCCTGATTACTATTTGATTGAGAATCCAAACGCAATAGATATCCATTTAAATGAAGAAAATTTTTATATCATCCCTTTAATATATCTAGAGGAATACACAAAAATTACTAGATTACCGATTTATATTGATTACTTATATCAAAATAAAGTTCATACCTATGTTATAGATGATTTCTTATTCTTTAATGAGGGGTTAAATTTAGATGCCAACCAAGATAAAATCACCGAATATATCTATAATTATTCGTAAACTAAATAAGCAATATAGTAAAAATAAAGGAATATTTGATTTTAATATTACTTTTGAGAGTGGGAAGTTAAACTTAATAACTGGGAAAAACGGTTCAGGAAAAACTACACTTTTAAAGTGCATAATGAGATTAGTAAATTATCAAGGTAAAATTGAACGAAGGAAATTAAAAATTGGCTATGCTCCGGAAAACTATCTTATGCCTGAAGCATTGACGGTAAATGAGTTTTTAATTAGCATTGGTAGAGTAAAAGGGCTGTCAAAGATAATGTATAGAGAAAAGAGTTTTGATTTTTTTGAATTGTTTAATATCAAGAATTATCAGCATAAATTGATTAGAACTTTATCAAATGGGACAAAACAAAAGGTCAATCTAATTCAAGCTTTAATCCACAACCCAAAGATAATTATTCTTGATGAACCACTTGTTGCTTTAGATTATGATAGTCAACTAGCCTTAATTAAGTATTTAAGAGAAGTAGCTAAAACTAGATTGGTAATTATATCCACTCATCGTCCAGAAAAGTTTACTTCGCGTAATAAGGTGATATATGAGTTAGAGAACGGTAAATTGAATGCTGAATTTTCTTAAACTACAGTTTAATTATCTGTTTTCTAAATTCTATATGTTATTTTATTTCCTTGTACTTTTTTTTCTTGTTGTAGGATTTTTTATTAGTACTAATCTTGATATTGGGAGATTATATTTAGATGCATTTAGAGAGGAATTTTATCAAGAGTACTTAACTCAGTCATTTATGATTGTTGAAATAATTTTAGGGATATTTTTGATATTTTCGACATCTTTATTGTTTAGTAAAAGTAATGAGGGTTTATTTGTCTATACAGTGTCGGATATAAAAAGTAAGTTTCAATTTTTAACTTCGCGGATATTGACAGGCATATTTTTAAATTTGTTCTCGATTATTTTTTCTGTGATCGCCTGTATTTTTGTTATGAAAATGTGGACACCATTCAGGTATGAGACAATATTTATTTTAAAGATATTTGCCTTGATTTCGCTAAAAATAGTATTTTTTCAATCACTCGTTTTTTTCTTACAAGCATATACGAATAACTTTTTTCTAGTCATTATCCCCATTGGTTTGTTTTGGTATATTCAAACAATAGAAATCACTGTTGAAGGCTTAAGTAAAATTGAATTGTTGATCTTAGAAATTGTTCCCCTTTTCACCAATGAGACTTCCAGTATAAATATATATAAAGACTTATACCAATATACTATAATTATAGTTATTATCATTTTGTTCAGTTATCTTATTTCTTCCATAAAAGACCACAGTTGAGTCTGTGGTCTTTTAATAATTTGTTTTATTGCATTTGTTCATTTATTTTGCTATAATTATTTATTATTGGAGGGTTATATGTGTGGTATAGTTGGTTACACTGGTGAGCTTAAAGCTACCGATGTTATTTTGAATGGGCTACAAAAACTTGAATATCGCGGTTATGATTCTTGTGGTATAAGTTTCTTTGATC
>JBAYQC010000016.1:0-17070 GCA_041677365.1 Candidatus Izemoplasmatales bacterium
AAAGCTCAGGAAATTAGAACTGGTAAAGCTTATACTCTAGATGATTTTAAAGAGATTAAAAGTAGAAATGAAATTGCCGAAAAGTTTAGATTAATCCTTAATGAATTAACTGCATAAATATATTATGAAGAAAAGCGAAATTTTCGCTTTTTTTATTTGTAAAAATCGAGAAATTTGTAAATAAATGACTAATTATATAAATATCTGTAACCCCTTTCTAAACTTAAGTAAATTATTGTATAATATTAAATAACTATAAAATATATGACTTTTAGAAAGGATGATTTTTTTATGAACAAAAGAATCGGTGCTTTAACTCTCTTTTTTTTGATTTTAATTTTCTGGATTATCCTATCCTTTAAGATTGACTTAACAATTACAATTATTGGTTTTTTAGTGTCGACAATGATTGTATTTTTTAATTATGATTTAGTGTTCAATCAAGCGGAAGTATCGAAACTTTCGCTTAGATTAA
Organism: Candidatus Izemoplasmatales bacterium; assembly: GCA_041677365.1. Classification (GTDB taxonomy): domain Bacteria; phylum Bacillota_I; class Bacilli_A; order Izemoplasmatales; family Hujiaoplasmataceae; genus UBA2289. Next base: position 476 of record JBAYQC010000016.1, read on the forward strand.
TTGGTAATTTCTTCGTTTTAATTGCGGTATTATTGTTTAATGTAGCAAAATCCAATATTGAAGTTGCCAAAATTGTTCTAAGTAAGAAAATGCCGATAGATCCCGGATTCGTAAAAATTAAAAATCCTTTAAATAAAGAATTAAATCAAGCATTTTTTGCCAACGCAATTACCCTTACTCCAGGAACCTTAACCGTAGATATGAATGATGAAGAAATTGTAGTCCATGGGTTAGTAAAAAAACATGTCTATGATTTAGATAACAGTTCGTTAGAAAAAACCTTCTTAAAGCTTGAAAAGGAGAAAAACAATGGTTGAGACAGCAGTTATCATCAGTGCAATCATCTTAGTGTTATTAACTTTTGTTGGACTTTTCCGAGCGATTAAAGGTCCGACTGCAGAAGATAGAATCGTCGCTATCAATATGATATCGACTAAGGTTACGGTAATAATCGTTTTAATCGCACTTATTACTTCCCAAGCTTTTTATGTTGATGTAGCTTTAGTCTATGCTTTATTAGGCTTTATCGCTACCATTGGTTTAGCAAAATTACTGATGAAAGGAAAACTCGGAAAATGATGCTATCAATTTGGAGTCTAGGTTTAGATATATTAATCCTACTTTGCTTGGCCAGCGGTTTGTTTTTTATTTTTGTTGGTGTTGTCGGGTTAATCAGAATGCCTGATGTGTTCACCCGGATGCACGCAACTACTAAATGCGATACGATGGGAGCGGGACTAATCTTTTTAGGTTTGATACTATGGCAAGGTTTAAGTTTTGTTTCATTGAATATTCTGTTAATTTTAATTTTTGTCTGGTTAACCAATCCAACCGCAGCTCATGCAATCGCAAAAAGCGCTTATCAAAGACTTGAATCGGGAATTAAAGAAGAAGGTGAAAAAGACTGATGGTTTATTTAAATATTGTGATTATTGTTTTCTTAATCGTTTGTGCGATTGCTATCGGTCAAACTAAGGACTTATTAGGAGCGGTAATACTATTCTCCGCTTACAGCCTAATGATGAGTGTTTTATGGCTGATTTTAAAAACTCCTGATGTCGCAATCACTGAAGCAGCAATCGGAGCCGGTGTAACTTCGATTTTATTCTTTGCGGTTATTAGTAAAACTAAGAGGTACGAAAAATGAGAAAAATCCTTGTTAATCTAATTTTTGTAATCCTTTTTATCGTATTAATCTATGGAGTCTTTAACATGCCTACTGAAGCTAATGTTTTTGCGCCTTCTTATAATGAAGTCGCAAATCATTATTTAAGAGAAGGAGCTAATGAAACTAATGCTGCGAATATCATCGCCGCTATTTTAGCTGATTACCGTGGCTTTGATACCTTAGGTGAAACTATTGTTTTATTTACTTCTGTAGTTGCAGTTGGTTCAGTTCTTCGTTCAACTAAATACGACAAGGAGGTAAAAAAAGATGAATGATATCATTGTAAAAAACATCACGAGAATTATCATTCCCTTTGTGCAAGCTTATGGAATCTTTGTGATTCTTATGGGCATATATCTCCTGGTGGCGGTTTTGCTGGTGGGGCAATTATCGGTACGTCTTTGATTCTTTATACCTTGGTATTTGGTAGAGAAAAAGGCAGTAAGAAGTTTACACATAAAATGTCGGAAATTGCCGAGAGTGGCGGTATAATTGTTTTTGTTTTAATTGGTTTAATCGGTCTATTTATCGCCGGTAGTTTCTTGACAAATATCGAAGCTGGATTCCCTGAAGGCTTAATTGGAGATATTATCTCTGGAGGGATGATTCCACTTTTGATGATTGGGATCGGGATAAAAGTTGCTTCAACAATGATTACCCTATTCAATCTCCTAATCGATGAGGGGGTAAGATAATGTTAGATTTAATAATTGATAATATTAATTATATCGGAGCGATTGCTTTATTCATCATCGGTTTAAGAATAGTTGTTACTCACAGCAATTTAATCAAACGAGTTTTTGGGATAAATATTATGGGTACAGGAGTCTTTCTGTTTTTTATCGCTATCGGTAATGTTACAGGTGGAGTTCCACCGATTATTGATCCTACTAATCCCGACGCAACCTATATCAACCCAATACCTTCTGTATTAATATTAACCGGAATCGTTGTCGTGGTCTCAATCACTGTTTACTCTTTAAGTTTAGTTATCAGGATTTATGAGAATTACCATACAATCGATCAAAAAGAATTATCAAAAATAATCAGCGAGGAACAGACCGATGATTAATCAACTGCCGATAATAAACCTATTATTATTCTTATCAATGGCCTTATTAATTCCTTTATTAAAACGGAAGAACTTTAAAATAACCTTAATCTTAGGTTTTATTGTTCTAGGACTGGTTTTAGTATCTTCACTATATCTTCTTTATTATGTGAATAATATTGAAGTTATTCATTATACCTTTGGCGGTCATGAAAGTCGCTTTGGGATTGAATTTATTATCGACCCATTTTCAGCTTTATTTACTACAATTATCGCAATCTTAGCTTCGATAATCTATATCTATTCCTCCGGTGATGCGACCGAAGGAATCGAAAAACAAGAGTATGGCCGTTATTACGTATTATTATTTATCTTGTTAATGTCGATGTTTGGCATTTTATATACAAACGATCTTTTTAATACCTATGTTTTTATTGAAATTTTATCGATCACCACTTGTGCGATAATTTCTATTAAAAAGAAGAAGGATACATATACAGCAGCTTTTAGATATGTGATGATGAATGAGTTAGGTTCACTTTCTTACTTGTTCGGAGTAGCGCTAATTTATATGGCTACTGGATATACTAATATTACTCTTATTTCTGAATCTATTACCGAAGCTTACGCACTATATCCATTTAACATTATTATCGCTATTAGCTTTATGGTTATTGGTCTAGGAATTAAAGCCGCCATATTTCCCTTTCATGTTTGGCTTCCAGATGCTCATAGTGCTGCACCTTCAACTTCAAGTGCAATTCTATCAGCGATTGTTATCAAGGTATATATATTAGTTTTTGTAAAAGTTCTCTTTAGAGTCTATGATATTGATATCTTAAATGATTTACATATATCAACAATCCTCTTAGTATTAGCAGGAGCGGGAATGATCTTTGGATCAATATTTGCGATTGCCCAAAAAGATGTTAAAAGAATGCTTGGCTATTCCTCTGTAGCCCAAATGGGCTACATCGTATTAGGTATTGGTTTGCTTAGCTTTGAAGGTCTTAAAGCAGCCTTTTTCCACATCCTATCCCATGGATTGATGAAGACCGCATTATTCTTATCTGTTGGAGAAATCATCTTTTATAAAAAGACTAGAAAAGTTAATGACTTTGATGGCTTAGGCTTTATTATGCCAGTAGCTATGGGGGTGTTTTCGATAGCAGCTTTAGGGATGATTGGTTTACCTTTAACCAGTGGTTTTATCTCTAAATTAAATTTAGGGATTGCGGTATTAGCTAAAAATGAAATTATCTTTTTAGCAATTTTAATTCTTTCTTCATTATTAAATGTAATTTACTATTTACCGATTATTATTCTCGGCTTCTTAAAAAACGAGAAATATCATTACCGCATGAGTTCAATTGAACACACACCTTCGACAATGATCTTTCCTTTGATATTCTTAGGGGTGTTAATTATTTTTGTTGGAATCTTCCCAAATGAAATAATGACCTTTATCGAAGCTGCAGTTAAGAGTATTATGTCTTAAGGAGAAATAACACCAAATGCTTAAATTTCCGAAAATGAAAATTTTTGATTCAATGGTTAAAGCTAATTCCTTTATGGTTGGTTTAGCTTTATTCTTGTTGGTGATATTAATTGCTTACGGTCAAGATTGGTTTAGTTTAGCAACGGCTTTTAATGAGAGTGATTTTTTCAATCAAGTAGAAAGCTTTAAACCCCTAAAATATATTACCGTAATTTTAATTTTGATTCCGATACTCGGAGCTTTTATTTCCCTTTTATTTGGTGAACACAAAGCAAAAGAACGTGATATGAGCGTAATCTATATGGGGTTTTTAAACTTGGTCTTAGTTGTTATATTATATCCATTTGTTCTGGGATCTAATATTGAATTAATTATCCCTAAAATCTTTACATTGGGTTTAAGTTTGAAAATCGATATGCTTTCTTATGTAGTGTTGTTGCTATCAGCTTATATTTGGTTTTTCGTAATGATTTATGCTCATGAATACATGAGCAGAGAGAAGAAGATTACCAGATTTTTCTTCTTCTTAGGAATTACTTATAGCTCAGTTATTGGAGCGATAATTTCTGGAGATTTATTGATGATGTTTATCTTTTTTGAGATAATGACATTTTCATCATATATTTTAGTTATCCATGGACAAAATGAAGAGTCTTATAAGGCTGGATATAATTATATTATTATGGGGCTGATCGGGGGATTTTTAATTTTTACCGCAATCATTCTTCTCTATTTTAATATTGGTGACTTGCGTTTTGCTTCAGCTATCGCTAAACTTCAAGACTTAGGTAACCTAAAATACTGGATTATGGGTCTATTAGTCTTTGGATTTGGAATCAAAGCAGGAATGGCTCCAGTCCATGTTTGGTTACCGAGAGCACATCCTGTAGCGCCAAGCCCTGCAAGTGCATTACTTTCTGGGGTAATGATTAAAATCGGGGCTTTTGGAATTATTAGAGTAGCTTCAAGTTACTATTTTCCTGATCCAAATACCGTATTAGGAATTGATGACCCCTTATGGAGCGCTGCTAGTAATATCGGAGCGATAATTATTTGGACAGGAATAATCACGATGGCTATTGGGGTATTCTTAGCCTTGCAACAGGCTAATATTAAAAAGATGTTGGCTTATCACTCCATCTCACAGATGGGCTATATTATAACCGGTATTGGTGTAGCGCTTTACTTAGGTTATGAAGGAGCGATGGGTTTTACTGGAGCGATGTATCATATCATCAATCATGCACTCTTTAAATCCTTGTTATTTATGGTTGCTGGTGTGATTTATTATCACACCCATGAACTCGATATGTATAAATTAGGAGGCTTATGGAAAAAACTCCCATTTACAACCCTGACCTTTATTATTGCAGCTCTAGGCATTAGTGGTATACCACTATTTAATGGCTATATTTCTAAGACCATCCTTCATCATGGAATTGTTGAAGCTTACGAACTTGGAAATCCAGTATTTTTCTATGCCGAACTTATTTTTATCGTCGTCAGTGCGGGAACGGTTTGTTCTTTCATCAAAATGTTTTATTATGTTTTTATCAAAAAAACTGATAATAAATATAAAACAATGGTCTTTGATTACTCAAGTCTTGATATCGCCATGTGGAGCATGGCCTTAATCATTATCCTTATCGGGTTAAACCCTAACTTCATTATTAAAAATCTAATCGTTCCAATATTTAACAGTATTAGTTATGATCCTAACTTTATTGAACATCATATCTTACATTTGAATGCTTTTGTCTTGAAGGATTTACTAACTACTTTAATAATTGTTTTCATGGGTTTTGGAATCTTCTTTGTTGGTAAACGTTATAATCTCTTTCATCTGCATCTACCAAAATGGTTAAGGGTTGAATATTTAGTGTTCTTCCCCGCTTATCTAGTGATGCGAAATTTATGCCGACTTATGTATGGGGATAAATGTCCCATCAGTAATGAAGACTTTGCAAAATTAGCAGAAAAAGATGTTGAAAAGATTGGTTTTATCGATCGCTTTGTAATTACAGCTAATGTTTTTAACCGCCGTTATGAACAATCGATTATTAGAAGTGACGCAATTATCTATACGTTATTTTTAACGATTATTATTATCCTGATGATAGTTTTATAAGAGAAACAAAAAGGAAAATAAAATTATGACAGAAAAGCGAAAAATTAAAATTTTTGATTCAATGGTTAAAGCAAATTCAATTTTAGTTGGATTATCTTTAGCTTTGCTTTTATTGTTTATAGCCTTTATTATGGATTGGTTCAGTTTTCAAACCACACTCAACCAATCAACAAACTACATTAAGTATTTAACCTTTTTAAATTCTTATTCCTTCGATATGCTAATAATTATCGCAATTCCCTTATTAGGCGCTGTATTTGAACTAATCTACGGTGAACGTTTAGTAGATAACCGGGATAAATCTATTGTTTTCATGGGGTTTTTAGAGATTTGTTATATCATCTTAATTTATCCTAAAGTAATCTCCGGTAATATCGATTTTTATATTCCTAACTTTTTAAGTTTAGGCATTAGTTTTCGGATTGATATACTAGCTTATATAGTATTATTAATCTCTAGTTTTGTTTGGTTTTATGTAATGGTTTATGCTCATGAATACATGAAGAAAGAACGTCATGGAACTAGGTTTTTCTTCTTTTTGGCCCTTACTTATTCAGCCGTCTTAGGAACTGTTGGTTCGGGAGATTTATTAGCGATGTTCATATTTGTTAATCCTAGCTGCCTTGATTTTGATCTATTTTAATATTGGTGATTTACGGTTTACTTCAGCAATTAGCGTCATGCAAAACTATGGAAGTTTAAGGTATTGGATAATCGGTTTATTGGTCTTTGGCTTTGGCATCAAAGCCGGTATGGCTCCAGTCCATGTCTGGCTACCTAGAGCCCATCCAGTAGCCCCAAGTCCAGCAAGTGCACTGCTATCAGGGGTAATGATAAAAATCGGAGCTTACGGAATCTTAAGAGTAGCGACAACTTATTATTTTCCTTCAAGAGAAGCAGTTACTTCCCTAACTGATCCACTATGGGATGTAGCCCAAAACATTGGAGCGATAATCATTTGGACAGGAATTATAACAATGATTATCGGAGCGTTTTTAGCCTTAGCCCAGGATAATATTAAAAAGTTACTGGCTTACTCTTCTGTAAGCCAAATGGGTTATATTGTTTTAGCTATCGGCTCAGCGCTTTATTTAGGTTATGAAGGTCCTTTAGGTTATTCAGGTGCAATCTATCATATCGTTAATCATGCCCTGTTTAAATCCCTGTTATTTATGGTTGCTGGGGTGATTTATTATCACACCCATGAACTTAACATGAATAAATTAGGCGGTATTGCTAAAATGCTTCCATTTACTACGATAATTTTTATTATCGCTACCTTTGGGATTATTGGTTTACCAGGATTTAACGGTTATATTTCTAAAACCTTAATCCATCATAGTCTAACCGAAGCGGCCCATCTAAATTCAAACTTCATATTCGCAGAAATCCTTTTTATCTTAACTAGCATTATCACAGCGGCATATTTTTCGAAGCTGTTTTATTACGTCTTCTTAAAAAAACAAACAAAGAATTACAAAGATTTGGTCTTTGATATCTCAAGTTTAGATTTAGCACTTCTAAGCATTGCTTTAATAATCATTGGAATTGGCATCTTCCCAAATTTTATCTTGAATAATTTAATTGTTCCCCAAACGCTTCAAACAACTTATGATCCTGTATTTATAACTAATCATATCTTGAATTTTACAGTTTTTAATCTAAGTGACATCTTGATGAGCTTAGGAATAATCGTCTCTGGAGGTATCGTTTTTATCTTAATGAAAAAACTCAATCTCTTTAAACTAAGATTACCGAAATGGTTAAGTGTCGAATATTGGTTCTTTTTACCAACTTATCTTTTGATGAGAAGACTGTGTTTATTACTTTATGGTGATAAATGTCCAATCAATGAAACCGACATTGCTAAATTGTCGGATAAGAATATTGAAAATATCGGTTTCATTGATAGATTTGTAATTACAGCCAGAGTGATAAATCGTCGCTATGAACAATCGATTATCAGGAGTGATGCCTTAATCTATACTTTCTTTATAACCCTTACTCTAATTATCTTACTTATAAACCGCATCTTCTAAAGGAGGAAGAAATGTATGAAAACATTTGTCTATATTGCAATAATCTTAATTATTTTAATTTATAAGGGTTTTACCCTTTATCTTAGTTATTTAAATCATAAATTTCGTAAAAGTTCTTTACCAATAGGTTTTGAAGATTTATATGATGAAGAAAAATATGAAAAGTTTCAAAATTATCATGGAGATAATTTTAAATTAAACTTTCGATTCTTAATAATTGAAACTTTAGTTTTATTGATTCTTTTGGTATCAGGATTTTTTGTTTGGGTCAACCAAATTGCGATTGATTTAACGGATAACTTAGCTATTCAGTTTTTAATTGTACTCTTCGCTTATTATCTGGTTTTTTTTATCGTTTCTCTGTTTTCAAAATATCAATCAAGTTTTTTTGTGGAAGAAAAGTACGGTTTTAATAAAACCACAAAAAAACTCTTTATCATTGATAGAATCAAAGAGTTCTTCTTTACTTGTTTATTTATCGGTGGAGCTTTTTATGGTGTATTTATGCTTTATTTAAAAGCAGGAAAACTGTTCTTTATTCTTACTTGGGCAGGGATGATTTTTATCATGATCTTAGTAAATCTAATTTATACCAGCGTTATCGTACCAGTCTTTAACAAACTAACACCTTTAGAAGATTCTTCTCTAAGAACAAAGATTAATGAATTTGCGACTTCGGTAGGTTATAACGTCAAGAAAATATCGATCATGGATGCTTCTAAACGTTCGACGAAGTTAAATGCTTTTTTCTCTGGCTTCGGTAAAACGAAAAGAATCGTTTTATATGATACTCTAGTAGAAAAATTAACAGAAGAAGAAATCGTTGCGGTCTTAGCTCATGAAATTGGTCACAATAAGCATAAACATATTATCTTTAATTTGTTGCAATCAGTAGTACTCTCATCTGTTTATATTCTTGGGATAATGTTATTCTTTAATTTAGAAATAATTAGCGAAGCATATGGTTTTTCCGGAATTAATTATGGATTTAATCTAATAATCTATTTTATTCTCCTAGAACCGGTTATGTTGGTCTTAAATCTTTTCATGATGAAAATATCGCGAACATTCGAATATCAAGCAGATGCTTTCGCAGCAAATAACTATGACGCTAATTTTATGAAAAATGGTTTAAAAGCATTAGCTAAAGAAAACTTCTCAAATCTTACACCACATCCATTATATGTTAAGTTTTATTATTCTCATCCCCCACTACCAGATAGAATTAGTCATATTGATCAATTAAAAAAGGACGAATCTTAAAAAGATTTGTCCTTTCCTTTATTTCTTCTCATTTAACATTAATTCTAAAATAAACCTATCGGTTTCCTTCATCCCCATCGACGCCATTTGTCCAACCGCAAGAATCGTCTCGTCCGCAGAGTTCTTCAAGATACCTGATAAAGGATTGTATTGATGGTTTTCCATTGCCAAGAAATGACCGAGTATAGATGCGTCTAAACCAGTAGCTATCTTTGAAGCACAAGAGGGTTTTGCCCCATCACAAACCACTCCAGAGGCATTTGCTAAAGCATTGGAAATAGTCATTTTTATCTGATTAATATCTCCACCTTTAAGATAAGTGAAACTAGCACCACTTGATACACAAGCGCTAATAGCTCCGCAAAAAGCTGATAATCTACCAATAAAACTCTTTTGATAAATGGTTAAAAGGTTTGATAATATTAAAGCTTGGTATTGTTTTTCTTTGCTTACCCTTAAGTGACGAGCAAATAATACCACGGGAACCGAAGATGCTATACCTTGGTTTCCACTACCGCTATTAGTGATAACTGGTAATGAGCATCCGCTCATTCTTGCTTCAGAAGCAGCTGCAGTATAAGCTTTAATTCGCGAGAATATTCCTTGATCATGTTTTAATATAGTTTGTCCGATACTTACGCCAAAATCACTCTTCAGCCCTTTTCTAGCTATTGCTAGATTATATTTAATCTGGCGATCGATAAGTGGTTTTACGATATTGATGTTTACCTCTTCAGTAAATTTTAAAATATTCTCAATCGTCAGTATTGATCTGTCTGTTTCAACACCAAAATATTCGTTCTCTTCAGAATTTTTCTTATATGTAGTAAGTCCATCTTCTTCAATACGGATTATATTAGTGTGAAGATCAGCTATTTCAATTTCAACACTGTGATTTTTTGATTTGGCTTTAAGAATAAAATGCAAGTTTTTATTTGTATCCAGAAGCTTAATTTTTACGATATCTTTTAGTAAAATTTCATTTAACTTTTTAATGTGTTTAGCCTTTAAATTAGCGATTACCTCTAATTCAAGTTTTGAGTCTCCACCGACAACTCCGGCAAGAACACTAGCTTCAATCCCAACTAGATCCCCCGTGTTTGGAACAGTAACACAGCGGATGTTTTTTATCAAGTTACCGCTAGCTTGAATTATGATTTCCTCAGGCACTTCTCCCAAGATTTCTCTAGCCTTAGCGCCAGCAAAAGCTACAGAAATTGGTTCGGTACATCCTTTGGCGGGAACTAACTCTTCTTCAAGAATATCCATAAACAATTTTTCAAATTTCAAACTTTCCATTTTTATCCCCTTTTTGCCCGTTAATATATAACGTTTTTATACTAACAAACTCCCCCCTTAAAGTCAATTGGAGAAGTGAAAATTTATACCAATAAAGTAATAACTTTAAAATGAATGATTTTATGATATAATATAGAAAGTAAATTATAATATTTAGGAGCGTTATAATATGAATAAAAAGAGCATAATCGCCAATTTAATCTTCCCCAATATAAATGAGACTATCAATGACTTAGAAAAGAAATATCCGCCCAGAGATTTACCTAATGGAGCTATCGTTACTCGATTTGCGCCTTCACCGACTGGCTTCTTGCACACGGGATCGCTTTTTACTTCTTTGGTAAGCTATCGTTTTGCAAAACAAACCCAAGGGGTGTTTTTTATGCGTTTGGAGGATACTGATCAAAAACGGGAAATTAAAGGCTCGGGAGAAAAAGTGCTAGAACAACTTTTAATCTTTGGTATTAAACCGGACGAGAGTTATTTGCATCCGGGAAAATATGGCCCATACATCCAATCGGAACGAAAAAACGACTATGATATCGTCATTAAAGAAATGCTTTTAAAAGGTCTTGCATACCCTTGTTTTTGTACCCATGAAGAGTTAAACGAAATCCGGAAAGAACAAGAAGCTAAAAAGCTTTTACCGGGTTACTATCATGAGTTTGCTAGATGTAGATATCTATCAGATGATGAAGTTATTGAAAATCTAAAACAAGGTAAGGATTACGTGATTCGGTTTAAGTCACAAGGCAAACTAGATGAAAGAGTAGTATTGGAAGATGAAATCAGAGGAAGAATTGAGTTTCCTAAAAATATTCAAGATGTAGTAATTAGAAAAACCGACGGACTACCGACCTATCATTTTGCTCATGTGGTTGATGATCACTTTATGAGAACTACTCATGTAACTAGGGGAGAAGAATGGATGCCATCAGCCCCTATTCACTTAGAAATGTTTGAACAACTAACTTGGGATAAACCGGTATTTTGTCATTTTCCAGTAATAATGAAATTGGATGATGGCAAAAGAAGAAAGCTTTCAAAACGTAAAGATGAAGAAGCTAGTGTGGATTATTTCTTGGAAAAAGGTTATCCGATAGAAGGATTTTTAGAGTATTTGATGACACTTGCAAATTCTAACTTTGAAGAGTGGCGATTAGCTAATCCTAAAGCATCAATCTTTGATTTTAACTTGGAATTCTCCAAAATGAGTTTAGATGGAGCACTATTTGATCTAGAAAAAGTAAAATCAATTTCCAAAGAAGTTTTAGGTAATTTTGATAAGCATACCTTTACTGAGAAAGCCCTTGAATATGCGAAAAAATACAATCAAGAATTATACCTTGTAATTAATAAAGACATTGATTATTTCAAACAAATAATCAATATCGAACGAGAACAAGAAAAACCACGAAAAGATTATGAGAAGTTTTCGGATATCTTAGATATCATTAATTTTATGTATGATGATTACTATGAAGAATTGAAGAATAACGTTACTTACAATGAAAGATTTGAAAAATCATTCTTAATCGAGATTCTTAAAGCTTACAAAGACATCGTAAACTTAGACTTAGATCAAGAAACATGGTTTGCGGAGATGAAAGAACTTGCTTTAAATAAAAACTTTGCAAAAAATGGTAAGCAATATAAGAAAGATCCAGATAATTATCATGGTCACATTGGTGATTTTGCGGAAATTTTACGCTTAGCAATCTGCGCAAAAAACTCGACACCAAACTTCTATGACGTCTTAAAGATTTTAGGTGAAAAGCGGGTAAAAGCAAGAATAAGCGATAGCATCAAACTTTTAGAAAAATAAGCAAAAGCGAAGAAATCTTCTTCGCTTTTTATTATAAAAAATATCTCAGTTTTTTTCATAATTTTCCTTTAAAATATAGTTTCAATCATATATAATGTTTATAGTACTTTCAACTCATCGATCAACTTACTTTGCATCGGTGATTTGTTTTTATTATAACCTGTTTAATTTAAGTTAATCATGGATATCTATATATAAAGGAGAAGGAAAGAGATGACTAAGTATGTAATCAAGCGCAACGGCGTCAAAGAGAAGTTTGATGTCAAAAAAATTGCTAGTGCCATGCAAAAAGCTTACCTAAGTGTAGGAGATGAAGTTAGTTTTAAGGAATGTTTAGAACAAGCTAAAGCAATAACAAAAGATTTACTCGATAACGGAAACGAGATATCGATTGAGAATATTCAAGATTGCGTTGAATTGTTTTTAATGGACACGAAAAAATATGAGACTGCTAAGGCTTATATTAAGTATCGTGAAAAACAACGTATAGACAGAGAAAATCCTTGGTCAGACAACGATGAAAGACAGGATTTAATTTTACAAAAGTATTTATTAGATAATGAAACTAAACGTGATTTCATTAAAAGAGTTTCAATAAAAAGACCAGCTCTAGAAAAAATCTTACGTCATAAAGAAGCGATATTTGGTGGAAGAAACCTATATGCTATCGGAAGAGATGGAAATATCACCGGCAGTAATTGTTATGTGACTGAAGACCCATTGGATAATTTAGAATCAATTTATAAAGTTGATTATCAAATAGCGAGAACCTATTCTTATGGTGGCGGCCAAGGAATGAATCTTTCAAATATTAGACCTAAGGGAGCGAAAGTAAACAATAGTTCTAATACCACACCTGGAGTAATCGTCTTCGCTGAAAAATATTCTCATACCACACTTAATACTCAACAGGATAACCGTAGAGGTGCTTTAATGTTGGTATTAAATATCGATCATCCTGATATCATCGATTTTGTTACTACTAAACTAGACCTTAATAAAATCAATGGCGCAAATATCTCTATTGCTATCACTGATAAATTCATGGAAGCAGTAGAAAATGATGAAATTTGGTCGATGAAATTTGAAACTCCTTATGAAGTTATTGAAAAACGTCTTAGTGCAAAGAAACTTTTAGAATTAATTGCTTACTCTGCGCATACGATGGGAGATCCAGGAGTTATGTTCATCGATAAGATGAATGATTACCATTTCTTGAGTGAATATGATGAAGTTAAATTCACCGCTACTAATCCTTGTGGAGAACAACCTTTAATGGCTCATGGCTCATGTAACTTAGGTAGTGTTAACTTAAATGCATTTGTTAAAAATCCGTTTAAAGAAGACGCATATTACGATTGGGAAAGATTTGATCATGTAGTTGAAGAAATGATTTACTCATTAGATGATCTATTAACGCTTTTAGGTGATCGTCATGCGCTTAAAGAACAACGTGATCACGTCACTAAATATCGTGAAGTTGGTCTTGGAGTAATGGGCTTGGCCGATTTAGCCCTTAGTATGTCTTTACCATATGGCTCTGATGAATTCTTAGAATTCTTAGATGAACTGATGAAAAGAATGATTAATGAAGCGGCGAAAGCAACAGCTTTAAACGCAAAAGAAAAAGGTGCTTTTCCCGCCTTCGATTATAAGAAAGTCTCAGCTTCAAGATTCTACAAAACTGTAATCAGTCCAGAAGTAGATGAACTGATTAAAAAACACGGAATGCGTAATTCAAGATTATTAAGCATCGCTCCTACAGGATCGATTTCAAATATCTTAGGAGTTAGCGGTGGAGTTGAACCGTTCTTCCAAATTTCTTATACCAGAAGAATCATTTCTATGTTTGATGAAGAAAAGAAGATAACCGTTTGGGAAAAAACCCCTCTAGCAATGGCAAAAGCACTTGACATTCATCCAGAAGAATTACCGGAGTGGACAAAAATAACTTCACAAAATATTGATTTTGAAGCAAGAGCTAACGTGCAAAAGGTTATTCAAAAATATGTTGATACCGCAATTAGTTCGACTTTTAACATCCCTAACAGCGCAACTGTCGAAGATGTAATGAAAATCTATCAAACAGCTTGGCATAAGGATTTAAAAGGCGCTACAGTCTTTAGAGATCGCTGTGCTAAGATTGGTATCCTTTCTGGTCTAAATGCAGAAACTAAAGATTTAAATCCAGGAACCCCACCAAAAATGCATATTGAGGAAACTTGGTATAATAAAGTCTTAGATAAGAAAAAAGAATATGTTACTCACGTTGTTATTGATGGACAAATGTATAAACCAGAAAAAATGGAAAGAGAACTATGTCCAATGTGTCAATCCGTTTTAATAAAAAAACAAGGTTGTATTCAATGCAGCAATGATCTATGTGATTACGAAAAATGTTCTATATAAGAAAAACACCAGCATACTTTGCTGGTTTTTTTCTTCAAATAATTGTATAATCAAGAATGTGTGAAATTATTAAACAAGAAGGAGACAAATAAGTTTGACAGATAAAAGCACTGATTCTAACTTTGTATATCATAAAAGTGAAAAAAGCGAAAATAAACACCTTAAAACGCGAGATTTGATTATCTTGTTGGTGATGATTTTTTCTTTGATGATGTCAATTACATTGATAATTATCAGACAGTTTAATCAAGATATATTTTTAAACTATATGGGATTAAGAGTGATGCTTTATTTATCAGTTTCCTTATTTATAATTTGTTTAATTTATCAAATAATTACTAAATTAATAAAAAAAGAGAAATAAGCCTATGCAGACTATTTTATTTGGAATTAATGCCGTTTTACCATTGATATTGTTAATGTTAATCGGCTATCTATTAAAAAAATACAAATTTGTAAATCAAAACTTTATTGATGTTGGAAATAAACTCGTTTTCAGAATTGCCCTTCCTGCCTTGCTCTTTTACAATATTTATATGGTTAAAGAGTTATCTCAGATTAATTGGTCAATGATGATATTTGCCTTAATAGGAATTTTTACCGCTACAATAATTGGTTTTATTTTTACAAGTATCTTCATTAAAGACAGAATAAAAAAAGGTACGATTATCCAAGGAACTTTAAGAGCGAATTTCGCAATTTTAGGTATCCCTTTAGCTGAAGCTATCGGTGGTGAGATGGCTGTGGCTAATGTTGCTTTAATTGCCTTAGTCGCAATCCCCTTGATGAGTTCACTATCGGTTATTGTCTTGAGCTATTATGGTGAAGATACACCGGATAAAAATGTTTTTAAGACAATATTTTTAAAAGTCGTAAAAAACCCGCTTATAATCGCAATATTTGTTGGTTTTTCTGTTTTGTTGTTAAGAAGCTTTATGCCTTTAGATTCAATTACTGGTTTACCTGTTTTCACACTTGAATCAGATTTAAAATTTTTGTTTACTCCGATAAAATGGGTAAGTCAAATCACCTCGCCTTTAGCGTTAATTATCTTAGGTGCGACTTTTAAGTTTGAACATTTCAATGATTTAAAAAAGCAAATTGCTTTTGGTACAGCATTAAGAAGTATTTTAGTACCTTTGGTTGTTTTAAGTCTAGCGGTTGTTTTAGACCGGTTTGTAAGCTTTTTTAAGTTTGATTCTAATATCTATCCAGCTTTAATCGCGTTGTTCGCTTCTCCTCAGGCGGTCACGAATACTACGCTTGTTAAAGAATTAAAAGGTAATGAGAACCTTTCAACCCAAATGATTATTGCGACAACGATTCTTTCAATTTTGACGATTTTTATCGTTGTGGTTATTTTTAAATATTTAGAGTTAATATAAAAAAAAGTCTTATCGTTGTGATAAGACTAAATTTTTAAATATATACAAGTGTTTTCCGGATCCTTAATATATATTCCTTCAGGAGTTTCTTGATAGGTAATGTTTGCCTGTTTTAGTTTTTCTAAAGTATACAAATATTTTTCGCAAGAAGGATAAGTGATAGTAAAACATCTTAACTGAGGTTCATCATCTGTGACTCTAGTATCAGAAAACCAAGAATTTATTGCTAGGTGATGATGGTAGTTTTTATCACCCATAAAAACAGCATCATAAATCTTGTCATTAGTGATATTGAATCCGATGATGTCTTGATAAAAAGCTTTGATAGAATTGATATCATTGACTTGAAGATGTAGATGACCAATCACTGTATTTACTGGCAAATTAGAGAAAAAATCAAATTCGTTACTTGCGTAATACACGCCCTTGTAATCAAAAGGTTTTGTGTCCATTTCGATTACTTCATCTTTGAAATTCCAACCGGAATCATCTTTGTCACACGCGACTTCAATACCGAACCCATCGGGGTC
>JBAYQC010000017.1:0-16888 GCA_041677365.1 Candidatus Izemoplasmatales bacterium
CATGAAGAGGAGGAAAATATGAATTTCACGAAGTTAGTCAAACCGATTCTTGATTCAAGAGCTTATGATGTATCAAAGTTTGATAATGTTAGAATCTATGATGGTGGAATTAAAGATGAAGTTTTTCCCAAAGATAAGCAAAAATGTTTTCGTGGAGCTTGGTATCATAAAGTCATGTCTTCAAAGGATAAATGGCTTGGTATTGAAGGTTTAGTTCGCTTGGGAGAGTTTACTCCTGATGAGACGAGGTTTAATCTAGATGGCAATAACCGCTACATGGATAACCCTAGTGTTTATATGGGCGGGAATGCAAGAGAAGAAAGCGACGCTGGTTTGGGATTAAATCTTACCTATGAATCTTCTGATACATCAGAAGAATTAAACCTAGGTTCAAAAAAGTTAGCTTACAGACCTTTTTGGCGTTATATTTATAAAGAAACTATTGATTTTAAAGGAAATATCGAAAGGATAAATCGCAATTCATGGAATATCTCTGAGCCGAGAAGTTTGTGTTATTATTATTTTCCTGGCGATTTATTGCGAATGAAAATTTATTCTCCAATTAAGAACTATTTACAATTACGAATTGAAGTAGTTGAAACTACTACAATTCCTAAATATGTTAAACTTAGAGAATCTTATAACTTAAAGGATAATCGACCTAAAGATTTTTATAGTCCGTTATTTATTTCTGATGGACATGGAGATGTTTTAGCTGAATTTAAACGGGTAAATTCCATCGATCAATTTGGTAATGAGGGTTATTATGCCAAAGATACTGACGCAAAAGTATCTGAAGCTATTTGGCATGAGACGTACTTATACCGAGAAATTAATGGAGAGATTTTTAAAGTTCCATTTGATTCTAAAAGACAAATGGTCATGACATGTCCTTCTGACAAAGCTTTTACGATTGAGTATGAGAATGCTTTAGTCGAAAAAGTAACTATTCACCCTGGAGAGGCTAAGGGAACTCAGTATGAATAAGGAATTGTTTAAAAATTTTTATCATCTTAACTCATTCATCTATTTTTCGGAAAATATTGGTGTCTTTTTAACCAATCAAACCAGTTTTGATGATGAGTTTTTTGTTTCGCTAATTAACAAAGATAAATTTACGATAAAAAGAAATAATCAAGAAATTAATTTAAAGTTTTTTACAAACAAGGATATTTTAGAGGATGGATATAAAATATACATCCGTAAAGATAAAATAGTGGAAATTTCTTCAAGTAATAAGCGAGGTTTTATCTACGCAATAAATGCTTTTAATGATTTATGTGAGAAAACTAATTCTGGTTTTAAGTTACCGATTCTATTTATCGAAGATGAACCGAGCTTTTTACATCGCGGGATTATCGAAGGTTATTATGGAACTCCTTGGAGCTTTGAAGAAAGAGAAGATATGGTTGATTTTTTAGTCGACAATCGTTTGAATTCTTATATCTATGCGCCTAAATCAGATATTTATCACCGTGATAAATGGTGTGAACCTTACCCTAAAGAAATCTTTCTTGAACTAAAAAAACTCTATGAATCTTTATCGTTAAACGATATTGAATTCTACTACACCTTATCTCCAGGACATATTAAAGTTGGTGAGTACGCTTTTGATTATACATCTAAGGCTGACTTTGAAAAACTATATCGAAAAATCGATGATTTTATCAATATAGGTGTTAAAAACTTCGGTTTATTGATGGATGATATTGATTATAAAGTGGCTGATTCTCAAAAAGCGAAATTTCCGCGACCTGGACTTGCTCACGCCTATATTTGTAATGAGTTAAATGCGTATTTAAGAAAAAAATTGCCAGAGTTTAAAATGATTATGTGTCCTACAGAATATCATCATATCGGTGAGAGTGAATATCGTAATGATTTAAAAGAAAATCTTGATGATAATATTATTGTGTTTTTTACCGGAGATAATGTTTGTGCTGAAGTGATAACTAAAAACGACCTTATTTCAACTAAACGCGCTTATGAAAAGGAACTCTTTATTTGGGATAACTTTCCCGTGAGCGATTTTACTTACGGTGTCAGAGAGTTTATTGCACCAATTCAAAACCGTTACAATAAAATGCATGAGTATGCACCTGGGTATTTCATCAACCCTTCGATTCATTATCACATTTCAAAAATCGGTATGCAGACAATGGCTGAATATGCTTGGAATTCTGAAGGATATAACAAGGATAGTGCTTTTGAAAGAGCTTTGAAATCTTTAGGTGATGATTTTTATTTAAATTCAAAAAAATTCATTGAGTTTAATTACCCAAATGTTTTAAGTTATGGAAAACTCTTGGAAATGAACGAACTGGTAAATAAACAAGAATATGAAATAATAAAAGATATTTATCAAGATGTTGTTAAAGATGCGGATAATTTATTAAAACTTGACTTGGAGATAATTAAAGAGTTAAAACCTTGGTTATTGAGAGTTAAAGAAGAAGAAAAGATCTTCTTAAAGATTATTGAGGGAAAACTTTTGAAAGAAGAATTATTAGATTTTCTTGAAGATGAGCATTTCTTAGGGATGGAAATCATCGATGTTTTAATCAAAAAATCTAATTTATTAACTGATACAGAATTTGAAGAATTAATAACTAAAAGAAGAGGAAGACCGTGGTATCGGATATTTGAGGAGAAAAGATGGAAAAAATAGTTTATATAGCCTTAGACGAAAGACCGTGTAATTATAAATTTCCTAAAGAAATATTTGTCAGTGACGAGTATGAAATTATTACACCGAGTACAGAAATTATGCCTTATAAAAGAGAACCTGGTGATTTTGCTAAACTGAAAACTTTCTTATTAGAAGAAACTAAAGATGCTTACGGTTTAGTCATCTCAATGGATACGCTTTTATACGGAGGATTAGTACCTTCAAGAATTCACTATCTTGATGAAGAAACGATCAAAGAAAGAATGAGTGTAATTGAAGCTATCAAAGAAAATAATCCTCGGATTATCATCTACGCTTTTCAAATAATCATGAGATGTCCTAGTGGTAATGGAGCGGATGAAGAACCGCTTTATTACAAGACTGAAGGTAAAAAAATTCATTTAAACGGACTTTATACTCATAAAAATCGTTTAGGGATTATCAAACCAGAAGAACGAGCAAATTGGGATGCTTTAAATGTGAATCAAGAGTATTTAAACGATTTTGAATCGCGAAGAAGGTTAAACTTAAAATTAGATTTGCAGGCAATTGATTATGCGAAAAACGATTTATTTGATTTTCTGATTCTTTGTCAAGATGATGCTGGAGAATTTGGTTATCCGGCAATGGACCAAGAAGTTGTAACTGAAAAAATTAAATCAGAAAACTTAAGGATGAAGGTATATGCATATTCTGGAGCTGATGAACTTGGAGTAATAATGGTTTCAAGAATGGTAAATTCTTTGTTGAAGCAAAAACCTAAGTATTATTTAAAGTATCCATCTTTAACTTCAGGAACTGTTGTTCCAGTATTGGAAGATAGATATTTAGATAACACTATCAAATATCAAATTATATCTTCTGGAGGAATTATTGTTTCATCTTTAGAAGAAGCAGATATTGTTCTAGTTGCTTTGATGGGAGCTACAAGAATGTTTCCAACGGTTTATCATAATCAAAGAGATATCGATGTGATGACAAACTTAATCGAAACTTTTGAGTTCATTAACTGGGCAATTACTAGAAAACCGATAATCATTGCGGACTTATTCTATTTAAATTCAGGTTCTTTAGAAGTTTTAAATCTTATCAAAGAAAATAATCTTCTTACTTCCTTAGCTGCTTATGCAGGATGGAATACCGCTAGTAATACTTTAGGAACCTGCATAGCACAAGGTAATCGTTATTTACATAAGGGTTTTGATAACCATCATTTGGCGTTTTTAATAAAGCGTTACATTGAAGATATTGGTTATTGCAATGTGGTTAGAACTAGTGTCACCAAAAAGCTTGATGCTTTAGGAATGAATTATTTTGATGTTAAGGAACAAAAAGGTAAAGCTAGTGATTTGGTTGAGGAAGAATTAAAAGCGTTTATTGATGAACATTTAGATAGTTTAAAAAATAGGTTCGTTATTGAGAATATCAACTTACCTTGGAAGAGGATGTTTGAAGTGGATTTCGATATATCAATTAGGTGAAGCAAATGAAGAAGTTTATTCTAGTAGTTACATTATTGATAACGGCTATTACCCCCTTTACGATAAAAGGGGCTTCTTTAGGTTTTACCAAAGGAACCGTAAATGAATCTGGTAGCTTATTAGCCGGAGTTGATTATGAGAGTTTTTCAGCAGAAACAACGACTGATTATGGTACTATTGGAAAGCAAAATGTATCTTATGTAAAGGCCGGTAGTGAAGCAAAGACCAAAATTGTAACTTGGGCGATGACTACCGAAGATAAAATCACCGGTGGTAATTTAATTCAAATCGCCGAAGATTATGAAACTAACAATCCTAATTTCGAAGTTTTGGCAGCGATTAACGGCGATTATTATAATATGACTACCTTTGAACCAGTTAATGCCCATGTGCATAATGGTATAACAATAAAAAGTCAAAATTTTTCCTTGGATCGCTATTTCTCTGTGGGTTTTACTAATAATGAAGACTTATACATTGCGAATAAAACCAATAAGGTTGAATCTTATTATAGTTTAACGGTTTTAGATAACGGAAAAGTTATTAAGGAAATTGAAATACAAGGTTTTAATCAAATTCCCCAAGAAGAAAATACTTCTGTTTATCATAACTTAATCAGTACAGTAGAATTAACTAATACTGATATTTATTCAGTACAGATTAATAAAAACATCAATTACGGAAGCTATTATTTGTCAGGAACTTTAGTTCAAGAAGAAACTGAGTTAATCGTTGATGATTATAATTTCTCAATTGCGACAAAGTCCTCTGAGTTATCAGACCTGCTTGAGAGTGGGTATGAAATTAGAGTACAAAAATATATGAGTGACGTATATTCTGGTGTAGAAAACATTATCGGAGTCGGTTCACAGCCGCTTGAATCCGGAGTTATTAAAGCTTTTGAGGATATCAATGATCAAAGCGTGAGTTTTGCTCAAGCAAGACATCCAAGAAGTAGTTTTGGTTTTACCCCTGAAGGCGATTTTGTTTTATTGGCAGTTGATGGTCGTCAGGAAAATATGGATGGAGTAAACTTAAGAGAACTAGCTAAAGTCATGGAAAGTCTTGGTGTTGAAAATGCCTTTAATCTTGATGGGGGTGGATCAACGCAATTAGTAATTAAGAATTCTACCGGCTTTGAGTATCTAAACTCACCTTCAGAAAACCGTAGAGTTGCTAATGCGATATTGATTGTTGCGCCTAAGGTTATGGCTCAAGCCACTACAAGTAATCTAAGCTATGATAGTTTTGATTTCTCTTATCTTTTAACTGATGGTACAGCTCAAATGATAGATAAGCGAATATATTTTGATGGGACATTATTGACTGAAGATAGTTTTGAGTTTAGTTTTACCGATTTAAACATGGGTGAAATTTACTCTTTATCAATCGAAGTTGACTACCAAATTGGTGAAAATGTATATACAGCTGTAATTTTGAATAAAAGAGTCAATTTAAAACCCTTTGAAACTGAATATGAAAAACAACCACCAAGCAATTTCTTTTTGGAAATTACACGGAATGATTCGATTAAAGGTTTTGATGTTTTTGTAACCTATGACGACCCTGATAACACTTTGACAAAAATGTATCTTCTCTATGATGAAGAATCAGAAATAATTTCCAAAGCAGTTGGGGGATATCTTTATCAGATGTATAATGCAATAGACGATAAAAATTATAGTTTCAAAATTGAGTATTTTTATCGGATTGACACGATAAACCCTGTATCGGAAATAACCCCTCAAACCTTCTTTTATCGGTATAATTCTGGGGTAAGCGAACCGGTAACTACAACCGAAATTACCACGACATCTAGCAGTGGTGATCTCTCAACAACAGAAGCTGTTGGAGATGATAATACAAGGCTTGATATTTTAGCAATTTTAACGCCAATGATTCTGATTGGAATTGTCGGAATAGTAATGATAATTAAACGAAGAAAATAATTGATTTTTACATAAGCAAATCACTCTAAAAATAGCAGCTTAATAGCCGTGATAAATTCTAGAGTGATTTTATTTTTTTGATGTAAAAATAATCTATTTAGAATTTCTACATATATAATATATATGTTTTTGTGAAAACCTTTACAAAAGAGGTTGACTAGACAAGTAATTTTAGAGTATAATAGATATAATTCAAGAAAACATTCAATTGAATAAAAATTAAAGGAGGTATTTGAATGCAAAGATTTCTCAAACTGTTTACTGTTTTTTCACTGATCTTGATGATGTTTGTTTTTGTAGGTTGTAATGGAACTACAACTGAAAGCACAACAGAAAGTACAACTGAATTAACAACAGATCAAGGTTCAACAACTGGAAGTACTACGGGCACTGTTAATGGTGATACTGTAGCACCAGTGGTTGTCGTTAATCAAGACCCAATTACTATTGAAACTGACTCAAGTTTTGATTACGAAGATTATATTACGGTAAGCGATAACGTAACAGCAGTTGAAAACTTGCAAGTTACAGTAGATGATTGGGGTGGCTATGACATTAGTGTTGATGGCACTTATGCAATTGTAATCTCAGTCGAAGACGAAGCTGGTAATGAATCAACTGCAACATTAAACGTAGTGGTTAAAAGCGATATTCTTGCGCCAATGTTAACAGGGTCTGTTTCGACTCTAACTCATCTAGCTGGTGAAGAAGTTGTTTTAACCAAAGGTTTAACTGGTGTTGATAATGTTGATGGAACTAATATTACTTTCACCGTTTCTGATTTAGGTGATTATAATGTAGATGTTCCGGGAACATATGTTGTAAAAATAGTTTTATCAGATAGTTCTGGTAATACGAGCGCACCAATTGACCGTACTATCGTGGTTGAAGAAGGCTATACACGTGCGGAAATGACATCTTTTGATGGTGACATAATTCGTTACCAAGCTCTTTACAATCCACAAATCATGAATGGACAGACTGCTACTGGATACAACAGTGCATACAATGGTTCATATGTAAATGTCCTATCTAAAGACTACTTAGAATGGATAATTGAATATGCTCCAGAAAGACTTGGGTCAGGAGTTGGTTGGAGTGTTATTGCTGTAACTAACGCAGATGATGAAATCGTGTATGTTAGACATTGGAACAGTGGCGAAGCTTATTTGAATTCTGAAGAAGAACTAGTTTCAGTTCTTGCAGAAGATTGGTCAACTGGATCTAATAGATCTTGGTCAATTACTGTTGGCGAACAAGTCATCCCAATGACAAACGCTAGATATGGTTCTGGTGAAATGGGAATGATGATGGCTAACATCAATCAATGGGTACCCGAAGATGGACATGTATTTATTTTCTTAAATTGGACCGACGCTGCTGTTGAAGAAGACGTATTAGTAGCTAAATCCAATACACCGGACATGCCAAGATCAATGGGTGCTAATTACATCATGACATCCGATGAAGATGGCGATGAAGTAATGGATTATGCATTAGGAAGAACATTAGAAATTCTTAACCCTGAATTAAATGATGATGATGTAAGAATGAGTTTTGACAGTGAAAATCCATTCCCAATCATTACCGTTCCTAGCCTTAGATACGTAGCTTCAGGTGGTGTTTGGAAAGAACGCTATCAACAAACTGTTTACTTAGATAAATACACAACTGAAAATCCTTACAATCCGCTTGATGGAATCATCGCAAATGACGGAACTGGAAATGACATAACTGATCAAGTAACTTACAAGATTTATCGCTATCAAACAGCGCAAATCGCTTACGATGTTCATGTTTCATTACCAATAACTGATCCTAAATGGGCTGAGTTGGTAGAAACTCCATGGTCATTGAGCGAAAATGAAGTTACTTTAGAAAGTATCTTAACTCCAGAAAACAATGGTATTTACTTTGTTGTTGAATATCAAGTAACAGCTAATGGACATACAGATACAGCTTATAATTTACTTAAAGTTGCTACACATTCACCTGATTATATTGAGTTATATGATGAATCAGATACAGTATACTCAAAAGTTATGGGTGTAGAACAAAGATTAGAAATGAATCCTGACTTAGTACAATTTGGTCCATTTGATAAAACAGACAGAGGAATCATTTATGAAGCTGATTTCTATACTGCTTTAGCTGAAAAACCAGTATTAACTGAAGGTGTAATCGTAGTTTTAGATGAATACTATCAAATTCAAACTTTAAGAATCGCTAATGGAATCTATATGGAACTAGACAGCGATGGAAATGAAGTTGAAGTTACCTTTGATTCAACTCATCTATTAGACGGAATAACTGTACCAAGCAATGGATACTTATTAATTTATCCAAAAGGCTTAGATAATATGGTTATCAACAAAGCGATGAAAGCTTTCCATGACTATGACTATCTTGGCGATAACACTGATATGGAATATATCAATGGTTTCGTAGAAGTAGCTTTAGTTATCAAAGAAGTACAAGAAGTTTCAACATTAAAAATTAACGATGAAACTGCAACTATTACAGTTACTGGTGTTACATCAAATGTTGAAGTAATTACTAATGATAAACAAGCTTTAGTACATGATCCGGCTTTAGGTGGCGCAGGATTCAGACAAGGTTCTGGAAAAGTTTACCTATATGACGATGATATGTATGAAGCTTTCTTACAAGATTCTCAAGTTGTTAGTTCATTTACAGACTTAGCTAATAACCTTGGTGTTCCTTGGTTTAATAACGGTGTCGTAATGATATTTGACGAAACTGGAGAATTTGTTCTAGCACGTTTAGGCGTAGGTGTAGCAGCTGAAGTTCACGCTGATGGTACATTCGCTTTTGGTGCAGAAATTACTAATTGGGACGTAACTTTATATAAAGATGATAATGAAAATGCTCATGGCATGTTGCTTAATATTCTTGATGATGTTCCTGTAGGCGGATATTTCATTATCTTCCCAACAACCGGAGTTACTACTGAAGCTCGTAATCTAGCTGTTGAGTTAGTTTGGAATTCAGCTTATCCTGGTGGTGGAGCAATCGTTGATATCAACGCAGACCCAGCACCAACAAGCCCTGAAACTTTAGGCTTTGACGCAACTACTTTCAACGCAGCATACTTCGCTGATTTAGCAATTACTAGTGATTATGTAGCAACAATCGTAGATAAAGTAGCTAAGCTTGAAAGTCCAATTATTTCTCTTGATGGAAACATTCTTTCATGGGAAAAAGATGTTAATGCAGGAAGCTATAACTTATACTATGATGGTGTTTTAGTAGGGGAAGATGTTGGAACTTTAGCAGAAGATGAAGTTACATTTGAATTAGACCTTGCAACAATTCTAGCTGAAGAAGGAACTTATGATGTTCAATTAAGAGCAATAACAGCTGATCAAGAAGTAGCTTCAACTTCAGTTTTAGGAAATGCTATTAGCTTTACAGTTGAAAGACTTACTACTCCAACTAATTTTGTTAGAGCAGATAATATTCTTTCTTGGGACGCAGTAACAGGAGCAACAAAATACTATGTTTCAATCAATGAAGCTGAATATATCGAAGTAACCGAACCTCAAGTAACATTACCTGATGAAGATATTATTAACGGTGTTGTTGTAAAAGTATATGCGGCTGGTTCAGAAACTTTATTTGATTCATTAGTCGCTGAATATACTCTAGTTGTTGAAGTTATCCCTATGGAAGTAGAAATGGGAGCTTATACATTACCGATTAAGGAATTTACAGTTGCTTCATGGATGCGTTATGTAGACGCTGGCGATGTTGGCGCGCAATGGATTGATGCATTTGTAGTTGTTAATGACGCTGAAGATTTCTTAACTTTAGATGATACAACAAGAGTTTTCGCTGGTGGATATGCAGTAGTATTCGATTCAGCGATGAATATTAAATACATTATTGACCGTTGGGCACATGAATGGGATTCAACTAATGGTTGGACAACTAATGATGGCGGTTGGACTTACGCAGCTAACTTTTATGTTTCTTACTTCCGTCCATATCTAGCAGAAGGCGACAAGATTTTATTTGCTAGTCAATTTACTACTGGATTAGAAGAAGGAACTTGGAGAAACTACTTTGGTAATGCACTTATCTATGATTTAGGCGTTGTTACAACTGATCATAGAGATGTTGTTTTAGCTAATGCAATTGATCCTACAACAGTAGAAGTAATTATCAGAGAACAAGTAACTACAAAATCAGTTTCTTTAGGAATCAATGATTTACCATTAGTAACATTTGAATTTGATACTTGGATGAACTATATCGATCCACTAGGTAGCAATGATGTAGGCGCTGCTAATGTTGACGGTATTATCATGGTTGAAGGCGTTAATGATATTGCTGCTTTAGATGACAATGAACTTATTTTTGCTGGCGGTTATTCAGTGTTATTAGATAGCGATATGAATATTAAATATATCGCTGACCGTTGGGGACATAAATGGGATGCTACCAATGGTTGGACAACTGATGAAGCTGGTTGGGTATATGGTGAAAAACATTATGCTTCATATTTCAAACCATATTTGGCAGAAGGCGATATCTTAATCTTAGCTAGTCAATATAAGGGAAGTTTACCAGCTGGTACTTATAGAAACTACTTAGGGAACGCTGTTATTAAAGACTTAGGTAAAGTCGCTAGTGATCATAGAGATGTTGATTTGACAACCGCTATTGATCCAACAACTGTTGCTATTACCATCAAAGAAACTACTTCAGTTTTAAGACTTGGCAACGCGGTTTTGGATTACAGAGAATTTGACTTTGACAGTTGGATGACTTATGCACAATCTGATCCAGGCGCAGATGGAATCTATGGCCTTGTTTATGTTACGGGAGTAGAAAATATTTCCGCTTATCAAGAAGCAGATCGTATTTTCGCTGGTGGTACAGCAATATTATTAGATTCAAGTATGAATGTTAAATATGTTGTTGACCGTTGGAGTAACGAATGGACTCAAGCTGATGGTTGGACTAAAGTGGGACCAGCCGGAGACTGGGCTTACGGGGCTAACGTATATGTTTCATATATTTCAAGTCTTGTAGAGACTGGTGATATCTTGATTTTTGCTGGTCAATATGAAAGAGGTCTTACTACTGGAGCATCTTATCGTGATGTTGTTGGAAACCAAATATTATCTGACTTAGGTGTTGGAATCTATACAGGTGACCATCGTACAGTAACAGATTTAACTACAGCAATTGATCCAAGTTTAGTAACAATCAATGTTGTTGAATTAAGTTAATATAAATGTATGGTAAGGAATAAGTCGGGATTAACCTGGCTTATTCCTAAGCCATGCTTAAACAAAAGAAAAAGAAGGAATCAAATGAAATTAGAAAAATTTTACAATAGCATAATTTTTAAAATCTTTGATTTTGTCTACAATCTTGTAATTTTCAATATTTTCTTTATTTTGACTATTATTTTAGGTTTGGGTATATTCAGTTATATGCTCGGATTTATTACCTTGGTTTTAGCGATTAAAGCTTTGGATGACGATATCAATTTTTCGATCGTTAAAAGGTGGGTAATAAGCCTAAAGATGCATTTTTTTAAAGCTTTGAAAATATCGATATTCTACACAATATTTTTAGGGCTCTTTATTTTTGATGTACTATTTTTTAATATTTTAATCCAAGAACAGAACTTAGTTATTTATCAGGTTTTATATTATCTGTTTTTGGTGCTTACGGTTGTTTTTCTCTTTGCGACGATAAATGCGGCTTTCGTATATGTTTATTTTCCGCATTTGTCGGTTAGAAAAATCATTAAATATTCATTTGTTTTAGTTCAGTTGATACCGATTCCGGCATTGTTTTTAATCTTGGGAATTGTTATCTCAGTATTTTTATTTTATGTATTCCCCTTTGCTTTACTGTTTGTTTGGTTTTCTCTGTTGTTTTATGGTTTTCATAAACTTATTAAGAAAACCTACCTTAAATTGACTTTTACCCATAGCAAACCGCTTAGCATTGAATAACTCAAGACTTTTTAGGAGATGAAGATGAAGAAAAGAATCATAATTATTGCTAATATCTTAATATTTTTAACCCTTTCTGTAGCGCTATTATTTACTGTGAATAAAGAAAAACCAGTAGTTAGTGCTTATACTGGTTTAGACTATTCGATTCTTGATGGAAGTGTTAATGACTATGAAAATTACCTAGATGAAGCTTCGGCTAATTATCCTGATAAGCAGATAGTTATCGATGCTACAGATTACGCTAATGTTGTTAATACACTAAATCTTGAACAGGTTGAAGAAAGAAGTTTCGCTTCAGAAACAGGACTTTATATACCGGAGACAGTTGATGTCTCTTGGCAATTTAACGTGGAGACAGCTGGTTACTATAACATTAAAGTCAGATATGTAGCCACTGAAGGTAGAAGTTCAGAGATTTCTCGAGGTATAAAAATAAATGGTGAATATCCGTTTTTAGAAGCTGATAATTTCGTTTTATCACGAATTTGGGAAGATGAATTTGATGTTGCTTCAAAAAGAGTTGATGGGAATCACGACATCAAGCCAAAACAAATTGAAAAAGCAAGATGGAATGAAGAAACAATCAGTGATGATGTCGGTTATTATGAAGGAAAATCTTATTATTTTTATTTTAACTCAGGAATAAATGAAATTACTTTTGTTCAAGACCGTGAACCAGTTTTAATCTCAGAAATCATTATTTTTCAAGATGATATTGATAAAAGCTATGATGAAGTTTATCAAAATTATCTTGAATCTGGATATAAAAAGATCACCAACGCAGAAATTCCTATGGGATATGTAAAAGTTCAAGGTGAAAATTCTTATGAAAAGTCAACCGCTATTCTTTCTCCTGCAGCTAACTGGAGTTCTTATCGTATTGATCCTTTTGAAAGGTTTATCATGCGTTACAACACCATTGGCGGAAACACTTGGAGAATTGCTGGAGATTGGATATCTTGGCAAGTAGAGGCCCCAGAAAGCGGTTTATATCAAATAACTTTTAAATCAAATCAAAATTTTAAACAAAATACTGTTAGTTCAAGAATATTAAAAATCAACGGAGAAGTTCCTTTTGCCGAAGCGAGAAATATTGCCTTTGATTATGATGGTGATTGGCAAAATGTAACTTTGGGCAATGGTGAAGAGGCTTATTGGTTTTATTTAGAAAAAGGTCTGAATGAAATCAGCATGCAAGCTACTATCGGTATTTATAATAATGTTGTTAAAGAAATTGAATATGCAATTCAATTGTTAAATCGAATTTATCGTCAGGTAGTAATGATTGCAGGAACAAATCCTGATCAGTATCAAGATTATATGTTCCATCAAAGAATCCCTGAATTATCTGATTACATCGATAACTCGATTTCTTATATCGAGAGTGCTAAAGCAGAAATGAAGAGTATTAATGAAAAAAGCAGTTCTTTAGTAGCTACTTTGGATCGGGTTTTATATCAATTAAATAAGTTCCAAGAATCAGAAAAAAACATTCAAATTGGCTTGAATGAATTAGATGATAACATCTCGGCTTTAGGAACATGGGTTACTTCGATTTCTGAACAACCTTTAGCAATCGATTCGTTTTATATCCACGGTGAAGATGTAAAACTGCCTAAAGCTTCGACAAATTTCTTCCAAAAATTATGGCACGAGATTGTAATGCTATTCGGTAGTTATAGTTCAAACACTTCACTAAAGAGCAATGTTGAAGTTGATGGTCCTACCATCACAGTTTGGATCATGAGCGGTCGCGATCAAAGTCAGCTTTTAAGACAGATTATCGATGAACAATTTACCGTTCAAAAGAATATTAACGTTGAATTGAAATTAGTTACTACAACCGCACTTCTACCAGCAACTTTATCTGGCAATGGTCCTGATGTAGCCATTGGAGTAGTGCAAAATATTCCTGTTAACTGGGGAATTAGAAATGCGGTAGTTGATTTAAGTACTTTTAGCGATTATGAAACGTTTAGTCAAAATTTTCATGAGAGCGCAATTGTACCATTTGCTTTTAGAGACAGCGTCTATGCACTTCCAGACACTCATGACTTTTTAATGACTTTTGTTAGAAGTGATATCGTGGAAGAATTGGATATTACCGTACCAAAGAATTGGGATGAAGTAATCGATTTAGTTCCTTCATTACAAAGACAGTATTTGGATTATTATTTACCAAATACAAAAGGTAATTTAAGTACTTTAATGTATGCGATGATTGTTCAAAACGGTGGTTCTTTATATGAAGAAGATGGTAGAAGAACCTTACTTTTAGAAGAAAATGCAATGAACGCATTTATTGATTTCACAACATATTTTAGTGATTTTGGTTTCGAGATTTCCGCTAATTTCGCTAATAGATTCCGTAGTGGTGAAATGCCTTTAGGAGTATTCAATTATAGTTTATACAATACTTTATCAGTTTTTGCCCCGGAGATTAAAGGCCAGTGGGAGTTTGCTCCACTACCGGGATATGAAAAAGATGGTGTTATCAATAACCAATCGACTTCAACCGTAACTGGTTCGATAATTTTGGAGCAATCTGATGAAAAAGAAGCAAGTTGGGAGTTTTTAAAATGGTGGTTAGGCGAAGAAGCGCAAACTGCTTATGGACGTGGAATGGAAGCGATTTTAGGTTCTGCAGCAAGATATCCTACAGCGAATCTAAACGCTTTTGAAAACCTTCCTTGGTCAGCTAAAGATTATTTGATGTTAAAGGAACAAAGAGATAATACAGTTGGCGTACCAACAGTACCGGGAGATTATATAATCGGACGTTATATCGACAACGCTTTTAGAGCGACGATTAATGATCGAACTAATCCCAGAGACAATCTTTATGAGTATGCTACTAAGATTGATAGAGAATTAGAAAGAAAACGCGAAGAGTTTGGATTGGATTAGGAGTAATAGATGAAAGTTAACGACTTACAGACAGCAAAACCATTTGTAAAGCCTTCACTTAGAAAGCGAATCAAGAAGAATAGAGTATACTATTCGATGATCGCTCCTTTCATGCTGGTTTTTACTGTCTTTACAATCCTACCAGTATTAATGAGTTTTCTTTTAAGTTTTACTTCATTTGACATGTTGCAAGCACCAAAGGTAATTTGGTTGTCAAACTATATAAATCTGTTCTTAAATGATGATGTTTTCTTAATCGCCTTAAAGAACACATTAATTTTAGCTTTTATTACTGGACCTATCTCTTATTTAATGGCATTTGTTTTTGCTTGGTTAATCAATGAATTACCACCAAAGATTAGATGGTTTATGGTGTTAATCTTTTATGCACCATCGATTTCTGGTTCAGCTTATCTATTATGGTTATTAATTTTTTCATCAGATATGTATGGAATTTTAAATGCATACCTAATTGATTTGAATCTAATTAATACCCCAATTTTGTGGTTAGAAACCCCAAAATATGCTTTATTCATTCTAATCATTGTTCAATTATGGTTGAGTTTAGGGGTTTCATTCCTAGCTTTTATCGCCGGTCTTCAAACTGTTGATAGAACTCTTTATGAAGCCGCAGCGGTCGACGGTATTAGAAACCGTTGGCAAGAATTATGGTATATTACTTTACCGCAAATGAAATCGCAATTAATGTTTGGTGCGGTAATGCAGATTACCAATGCTTTAGGAATTGGTATGGTCTCGGTGAGTTTGCTGGGATTCCCTTCGGTGGAATACAGCGGACATACAATCGTAACGCATTTGCTTGATTTTGGTTCTGCCAATTCAACACGTTTAGAAATGGGCTACGCATCAGCTATCGCAACAGTTCTCTTTGTATTGATGCTTGGGTCTAACCTCTTAGTTCAAAAAATTATAAAGAGGGTAGGTACTTAATATGGCGAAGAACAATAAAACTAGAGAAGAAAAAGCAGTTATTATAGATGCATTAAAACAAGATGAAATGAACTGGATTCGCCAGAAAAAAACGAAGATGAAAAAATATCGCAAGGTTAGATTAAGCCGTTCTGTTGGTGGCGATATTGGTTTATTAATCGTGCTATTATTATTTGGAATTTTCAGTGCTTATCCCTTGATTTTCACAATCACAAATTCTTTAAAGGGCCTTGATGAAATTTTTGTTTTTCCACCGAGATTGTTTCCAAGAAATATTACTTTTGAAAACTTTGTCGATTTATTTAACTTAATCGGAAATACGCAAATTCCTATCAGTAGATATTTTGTTAATACTTTAACTATTACTTTGTTTGGAACGGTTGGTCATGTATTCTTAGCTTCACTTTGTGCTTATCCCCTTGCCAAACATTCATTTCCAGGAAGACATCTAATCAATCAGTTGATTGTTTATTCTTTGATGTTTTCAACTGTAGTAACACAAATTCCAACTTATATGATTGTTAGTTGGTTGGGTTTAATCGATACTCATTTAGCAATAATCATTCCTGCTTGGGGCTTTACACTTGGACTTTTCTTAATGAGACAGTTCATGGTTACTATTCCTGATGAATTGTTAGAAGCCGCAAGAATTGACGGTGCTAATGAATATCAAACCTTTTTCCATGTGGTTATGCCTCTGGTAAAACCAGCATGGTTAACATTAATTATTTTGTTGTTCCAACAATTATGGGGCATTGACGGAGGAAACTATATTTTCACAGAGAATTTAAAACCGTTATCCTATGCGTTAAGCCAGATTGTTGCCGGTGGTGTTGCTAGAACCGGAACAGCTGCCGCTGTTACGGTAATTATGTTAATAGTACCGATCACAGTCTTTATAATCAATCAATCGAAGATGCTAGATACTATGGC
>JBAYQC010000018.1:0-16691 GCA_041677365.1 Candidatus Izemoplasmatales bacterium
GTTTTGATTTTTTTTCTAAAAATATCGCTACTGCCATCGAAATAGAATCACCTAAATCATGAACACTGTCTGATAATAAAGCAACAGAATTAGTTAATAAGCCACCAATAAACTCGAAGATAGTAAACAAAAAATTCAAGATAAAGGAAATAAACATCCGCTTTTCTGATTTCATATTTTACCTACCTTTAACACTTCAATATTGTGATTTTCTACAGCCGCAATAACAATAAAGAATATCAACATGAACTGTGGCATATAATAAACGTTTTCCAGCATACCGTGGATATTAGCAGCAATTAACATTATCGCTAAAATAGCTTTTTCGCTGGTTAATTTTTTAAAGAAAACTTTAAATATTTCTATAAATTGCCAAATTATTGCGATTAAGCCTACTGTACCAAGAGTCGCCATTGTGTGGAGTATTGTATTATGATATAAGCTAAAATAATCATTGCTTACCCTAGCGAATAAACCTCCACCAAACAAGGGATAGGTCTTGTACATTTCCCAGGCTTCAATCCAAATAGCAAATCTTCCGGTATCATCAAAACCACGATCTAAAAGTCTAAGCCAGATAGTCTCAAAAATATCAGTTCTAAGCCAAACAACAAGTCCAATTACCACTAAACCAATAATGATGTTCAAAGCCATTTTTAGTTTGTTTTTGTATCCATAGAACAAAAAGATAATCAGTGGTATCAATGTAATGACAAAGGTCAGTATTCCCCCCCTCGAAAGAGTGAAAAGTAACATCAAGATTTCAAAAGAAAGTAAGATTACTAACAAATAGTTAAATTTATGTTTTTTCACATAATAAACTAAAATAGAAATGAACATAACCAAATAGGTAGCATTGGTATTTGATAATCCCCAACCCAAATCTATTCGCTTATTTTCCAAAGCATAGATTACATCATCAACCCTAAGATAATAAATTAAAACTTGAAGAGCAATCATAACACCAATAACTGCGAGAAGTTTTATTAAATCATCTAAGTTATCGCCGTCTAAACTACCACGAAAATAAAAATAGATAAATAAATAAAAAACCCCAATCAAGCAATAAAATAAATAGTTAATAGTAAAATCTGCAACATTAAAACTTGACAACAACATTGCTAGAAATAGTAACAATAACGGGTATTTTAATTTACCAGTAAAGATCTTTACCTTAAATCTTATTATGTGAACAGTTAAGCCAATAATAAGAAAAATTGGCAAGATATATAAATAAATTGGAATTGTTGCTAAAGACCATTCGGTTTCACTAATCATAAACATCATATTCAAGAAAAATGGTAAAACAGCAAAACCATCACGATTAAATATCAGCATTATTGTAGCCAACAAAGCAAAAATAGTCATGCCAATCATGTCTAATTTTAAAAACCAAAAAACTAAAGTAATTAAACTTAAGATTAAAAAGTAAGGTAAAGATTTGAAAAATCTGATTTCTGCCATAAATTATTCACCTTATATCATTATAACTCATATGAGTTTAAAAATTTAATTAAAATTACATTTTTCGCTTATTTTTGATAAATCATCCGATCATATGCATGTTTGAAACCCATTTTTTTATATAATCTTCTAGCGTTCTTATTATCTAAATCCACATGTAAAGATAAGTTACCTTGAGTTAAATCAATAGCAGCCTTGATTAAATCAGAACCGATGCCTCTACCTTTGTTGTTGGGATTAATCCCAATATAAGCTAGATGATATTTCGGTATAAATTCTTCAAACCCCATGTTGACAATAATCACAACTCCAGCGATATCTTCTTCTCTTTTCGCTACTAAAATGAAGCCCTTTTCCATAGCTAGTTCAATAGCTTCAAGAGTTTCGGTTTTAGAATCAGAGTAACGGTCTAAATAATTATAGACGTAATCGACTAATGTCTCGCGACTAATTACAGAAAAATCGTTTATTTGCTCAATATTGATTTTAGATTTCGCGCGATCTAATACGACTACGTGATTTCCTGGTTTTAATTCTTGATTACGAAAAGCTTTTAAAAAACTCGCAAAAGCCAAAGAATCGACATCTTTAACCTTAAGATGTTCTTTTCTTTGTAATAAGTTTTTGGCTTCTTCAATTAGATTTAAATCCAAATCTTCTTTTTTAGCTTCAATTATCTTTGGTAAAGGCAATTGATTCTTAACCTGCTCTTTCAAAAAATATTCGTTATAAACTTCATTAGCATAAAGTTCGTCTGTGTAATAAGTAAAACTGCTGATTTCACCGTTAAGTCTTATTAAGGTTTCACTAGCGATATTTTCAAAACTTAGCTTAGCTAAAAGTTGAACTGTTGATTCATCGATTACTAAATAATTATGATTTTGATTCAACTTATTAATTTCGAAATCTTTCGTTTCATTGCTAAGATTAATATAATAAACAAAAGATTCTGCGAAACTATTTTTCCATCTTTCTCTCTTGGCTTCTGGCATCAATAGTTTGATATCGTAATCTTTTAAGTGATAGATTAAAGACTTAATTAGCGGCTTTTTACCATCAATATAAATTTGATTTTTATTTTGTACAATCGCTAAATTAATAATTGACTTTGCTAATCGATCATACTTAGAAGATTTTGGGTTATTACCTTCAAGCTTAAGATATAAATTTTTTACTCCCAAGACTTTTTCAATATTTCTAGCACGTAATAGTGGAGTCTTTCCAATATTTTTCATGATTATTCCCCTTTTAAAATTAAAAACAGTGACAAAATTGTCACTGTTAATATTATATCACAAATCCTTTATTAATGCCAAAACTAAGCAAGAATTTAGTCTCGCAAGCGTTTTTCACCGGAAAGATTTCTAAACTTTGTTATATCTTGAGAAACCTCAAGAACTCCTTCATAATTTCCGGATTCATCTCTTATTGCATAATAGCTAATGTAAAGGGTTTTACCTTTGAAGTTAATCCAAAACTCTTCATAATCTTTTCTGTTGTTTTTAAAATCTTCAACAATCGCTTCAACGATATGTACGCTTTTAGGTGGATGGCAGTTCTTTACTAAACGCCCAATTACCGATGGGTTCCTAGGGAAATGTCTTGTTGGATTGTCATTGTAATAACGAACAAAATCATCTTTATCAACATAGGTTAAATCAAAGGGCAAATGCTTAAACAGCAGGTTTAATTGGTCGAAACTTAGAACTCCAGTCTCTGATGTGAAATAACCTTTTTTTGTGACGGAGTTATTTAGATTAATCTTCTCTAAAGATTTTTCGTTTAAAACAAACCCTTCATCGACGCATTCGTTATAAATTCTATCTAACTCATAATCCTTAATCAATAGTTTCAATACTGGCAAGAGAATTATTTCTTCTTTTTGATTTATTCCAAACACTAGATAATGATAAGCCCCAATTTGCTTAATTGTTTCTTCAACATCTAAGGTTTCTTCCTTTAGCAGATCAATTATAACCTTTAATAAACTTCTCGCATCATCATGTAGTTCCCATAAAACTTCTAAAGGTTTGGTCGATGGAACGTATTTTTCAAGATTTGGAAAAATAATATTTTCATATTTGATAAACTTTTTTTCAAAAATATCACAGTTTTCAAAAATCTTTAGTAACTGAAATTTATGTTTTTGTAACTCTTCACGTACGTAAAATGGTTTGATTCCTGAAAGATGTTCTTGAATTCTTTTGTTTTCATTAAGAAGTTCTAAAAATAAAGGATGGTCTCCAAGATCTGAATATTTGATAATTCCTTTATGAAAAACATTCACAAATTTATTAGCTGATTCTTTGATTTCATCGATTGAAAGATCTGAATCATCACTATAAAAATCCAGATAAAAGATATCCAAGGGATTAAGTTTAGAAATATCTTCTTCAAATTCACGATAAACCTTAACTTTTTCTTCAGTCAAAGATGTGTCGAGTAATTTTTTCATGAATTGGTTGATTCTTTTTACTCTTTCTTCGTCATATTTAAATACTTCCATTTTTACTCCTCTTTCATTTTAAAAGCATTATTTTCAATTATCGCTATTCTCAAACGATCGATAAAATATAATAGATAGCCGATACCTACGATAAATACTAAGACTAATAAGAAATACCAGATTCCCCATTCTTTAAAATCCAGAAAAAAATATGGGTAGTTTGACTGGGTAGTTTCTGTATTGTAATTCCCGCCAAAAAGAACAAAAACAATTGAAAAAATCCAGTAAAAGAAAGGGAAAATTAGCCAATATATTGGGTCAATCAACTTGATTTTATTAGTTTCAGAAACAAAAATTCGCTCAAATATCACTAAAAGTGGTGTTAACGTATGTACAAGAAAATCAGAAAAACCATTAGGGTTGTACTCCTCGATATTAATATAGGGTTTAAGCATCAAGTTGAAGACCAAACCAGTTAAGATAATCGCAAGAGCAACTTGATTTTCAAAAAGATAAAAAGCTCTGTTCTTAGTCTTTTTAAAAAGTAACGTGAAATACAAGATAGCAACTAATAAGTTAGATTGAAGGGTAAAATATGCATATTTATGAAAGGGGTTATCTGCTGTTGAGTTATGAACTATTATTCCTAAAAAAGCTGAAATAAAAATGATTGCATAGACAATTTTTTTAAAAATAACTTTCTTATCCATTCCTGCCTCCAATAAAGATATTATAAATATTTAGCCAATAAAGTTACTGCTAAAGCGCCGTCAGAAACTGCAGTTACTATTTGTCTTAAGTGTGTATCTCTAACATCTCCTGCAGCAAAAACACCCTTATGGTTAGTTTCGAGGTTTATATCGGTTTTAATCCAATTTCCTTCAATTAAATCTACATTTCTATTTAAAAAATCTACATTAGGTTCGTATCCAACCCCGATAAACACGGCTTGAACTTCTAAATCAGTAATATTATCGTTCTTATTATTTTTAATTTTAATTCCTTCGACAAAATCTTTTCCGTAAATTTCATCAAGATTACTAGACCAGTATATTTCAACATTCTCAATTTTAAATAATCGCTCTTGTAGTGACCTAACCGCCCTTAACTCATCTCTTCGGTGAATTAAAATTACTTTTTTAGCAATCCGAGATAAGTAGATTGCGTCTTCAACCGCAACATCTCCGCCACCAACTACAGCTACAGTTTTACCCTTGTATAAGAACCCATCACAGGTTGCACAATAAGAAACACCTAGACCACCTAGGCGATTTTCCCCTTTGACTCCTAGTTTTTTTGCAGAGGCTCCTGATGCTATAACCACCGTTTTGCACAAAAGTTCTTGAGTTTCAGTTTTAATCCGTTTAATCGGTTTAGAAAAATCAACTGATATAACCGGGTCATTTTCTATTTCTACTCCTAGTTCTTGAGCATGAGCAACCATCTTGTCAGCTAGTTCCATTCCGGTTAGTCGTCCTAAACCAAGATAATTTTCAACTTCAAAAGTATTAGCTATTTCCCCACCAGGCAACCATTTTTCAATAATTTTAAAATCGAGCATAGCTCTTTTGGCATAAATAGCAGCGCTTAACCCAGCGGGTCCAGCGCCAATAATTATTAAATCATGTATATGTTCCATCTTCTCACCTCAAAAAAAACTGTTCGCATATATTATACAATAAATTATCCTTTTTTAAAGTTAATTTCTAATATAAGCAAACAGTTTATTTAATTTATTTGACTTTTATAAATTTATAAAAATACCAATGTTTAATAATTATAGTAGCTACTATTATGATTCTTACAATTGTGTTGTTGATGGTGAAAAAAGATATCAGTAACATGACATCAACAAAAATCAATAAAGTCCACTTTCTGCTTCTTGTCATGGTTTTTTCTTCAATAAAATCAGCTAGATATTTCTGATAAAGCCAAGAATTAACGAATCTTTCATTTAACTTATCTGATGAACGCGAGTAAAAGAAAGCTGATACTAAAAGAAAAGGTGTTGTTGGTAAAACAGGTAAAGCTACACCGACAAAACCTAAACTAAGCGTTAAGGTCCCAAGAACGATATAAATTAACTTCATTACTTTTCAATTAACCTTTTTTCTCCCGATATTGCTTGAATTGGATTGATGTCTTCAGTAATTTCAAGCGTTCCTAAGTAATTTCTTTCTTTATCTCTTACTGCATAGTATCTGATTAGTACATACATGTCTTTCATATGAATGTAAAAATCTTCATGATCTTTTTCACCAGATTTAAAGCTTTCAATAATCTCTTCTACAACATGGACACTTTGAGGTGGATGACAAAGAGTTACGTGTCTACCGATTACTGTTTTTGGTCTCTCAAAAATCCGTTCTTTTCCTTGGGTAAAGTATTTAACATAACCGTCTTTATCGACAAAGGTCATATCAAGTGGTAGAGTATTTAAAATAGCATTGATTTGTTCTGCATCCAAACTTCCTGCGTCAAATCTAACTTCTCCTTGGTTAAGTGGTTCTTCTTCGGGTTGCTCATCAACCTTCTTCCAACTTTCCTTGGGTTTTTCTAAGAAATAGCCTAGTTCATCGCTTCCTTGATCAGCCATAATCCAGTCATAAAAACTCATCGTATCAACAAGTTTAGGAAGAAGAATATTTTCTTCTTTAATAACCATATCTTCAACTCGTTCGATAACGGCTTTGATTGCTTTTTTTGATTCTAAAAAATCGGTGTTTGGATTGTCTAATAAAGCTTTTGTCTTTTTTAAATCATTTCTGATTTCATCATCTACACCCCACATTACTTTTGGTATTGAAGAAATCCCCTTTTTCTCTAATGAAGGAAAAAATAAATATTCTTTTCGGGCATAGTGTTTAGAAATATTTAGTAAACGATCAATACCGATTCTTAACATCAAGTATGCCGTTTTATCAGTACGTTCTAAATAAGGTTTAAGTTCTTCATCAATAAGATTTAAGATTTGTTTATTCTCATCAGAAAAAACTTTTGCTGGATGTCCAGGAATTTGGGTTATATCTTTTGGTTTATGGATATCGGTTATACTTTGATTAAAAACCGCTGCGTGCACATCACAGAGACTTTGAATTTCATCTATGCCCATACCTTCATCAACTAAATTTTGTTCTAATGCGACAATTTCTTCAGTAGAAATGCTTTTAAAGTCTTTGATGAATTCTTTTTTCGCTTCATCTAAAGGCATTCCTCCATGAATTTTTTTAATCAATAATTTTAGTTTTTCTTGTCTTTCTTTAGAAGTGTTATTTATTAATTCACTCATAAAAAAACCTCCCTTTTAGATATATTATAACAAAGGAGGGTTGTTTTATCTGTGACTTAGGTCACATATAATAAAATATATTTATTTTTTTCTACTTCAAGAACCTTTTGTTTCTGTAATATTGTTAGATTACGCGAAAGAGTCTCCCTAGCGATTCCAATTAAATTTGCTAGAACCGTTTTGGAAAATGGTAAATTTATTACTGTAAGCTTATTCTCTTGATAACCAAATTTCTCTGATAAACTCAGAAGCGTATTAATAATTCTTTCTTTTGTATTTAGGGCTGTTGATTGTACTAGATTATTTTGAAATAGATTTGACCTTGTAACCGCACAATTCAAACATCTTTCACGAAAGAAATCACTTTTTTGGTATGCCCTAAGCGCATCATTTCTGTCTATCTTGTTTAGAACCACAGGTGTAAGAGTCTCTGCAGAAGCTATATAGAAATTTTTACCTTGAAGTAAAGCTAGTAAAGCAAGAAAATCTCCAGGTCCCATTATACCTAAAATCCTTTCATCACCATTTTCAAGGATCTTAATCATTTTGACATAGCCCTCTATGAGAGTATATATATTTGAAAGCTCTGCATTCTCAAGAAAAATCAACTTTTTTTCAGGAAAATTGACGATATTGCCTTCAATATAGTTATATTGACATTTTTTACAATATTTTTCCATAATAAATTCCTCACTAATTGATTGTTATTATACTATAAAATTTACAATTTATCATTGAGAACGAATTTAAAAAAATCAGTATAAATGTTAAAATACAATTAGGTGATGCAAAATGAAGATTTTAATAGTTCAAAATAAAGTTTTTGAAAAGGTCGAAGATACGATTGATAACATTGAAAAGATTTTATCTAAAGCAAATCTTGAGAATCTAGATTTTATCGTTTTTGGTGAGATGTTTACTACTCCATATGATATATCACTTTTCAAAGATTACCAACAAAAAAATGAAGAATCTTTAGTTTTAAAGTTCTTAAAAGATTTATCAATAAAAACCAAGGCTTATGTAGTTGGTGGAACAGTTGTAGAGAATTCTGATAATAAACTTTATAATACTTCTTATGTTTTTAATCGCGTTGGTGAAGTAATAAAAAAGTATCGAAAGCAAAAACTGTTTTCAATTATCTATCCTGATGGCTCAGAGTTTTCAGAAAGGAAAGTCTTAACCCCCGGTATAAAAGAAGGAATCTTTGACACTGAGTATGGAAAAATGGGAATTATGATTTGTTTTGATATCCGTTTTCCTCTACTTGCGACTGAATTAATGAAGTCCGGCGCAAAGGTTATTTTTGTACCAGCAGCTTTCAATGATTTTACTGGCCCCTTACATTGGCAAACTTGTTTTAAAGCTAGAGCAATTGACAACCAATTGTTCTTAGTTGGAGCGTCTCCTAGTGCAGATTCTTTTGGCGATTATAAGACATACGGTCATTCTTTAGTAGTTGATCCTTTAGGAAAAATTCTTGGTGAACTTTCTAAGAAATCAGATTTTTTAGAGATCGATATAAATTTAGATGATATTGACCATGCAAGAAGTATTTTACCGATTATAAGAAATTATTAAAGGACAATTTTTCATTGTCCTTTAGATTTCTTTATCGATAATTTTTTTAAGTAATTGATCTAAACTTCCTTGTTCAAATTCAGTGATATCAACGTTATTCTTATTATTAAGGCAGTCTGTAACTAAAAATGTTTTTAATCCTAGCTCCATAGCTATCATATCTTCTACTGCATCATTTCCAATCATTATTGTCTCATCTGGATCAAGATTATTTTTTAGGATAACTTCTTCATAGTAATGAACAGATGGTTTAGCAAAATGAGAATTTTCGTAAGTTGTAATATATTCAAAATTGTCCGTTTCTAATCCAGCCCAAGAAATTCTGGTTTTAGTGGCCACAAAAGGAAAAATAGGGTTAGTAGCTAAAATTATTCTTTTTTTACGTAGCTTTAATTCTTCAATAATTTTTTTTGAAGTTTCACTCGGCATAGTAGAGTTTTTCACTTCGGCAAAATCTTCTTGATAGAATTTTTCTAACTCGCGTTTTAAATTCTCTCGATTTTTAAGTTCTGGATGGAAGACATTCCAAAACACTTCTTCATTAGTCTTTTTTCCGTTATTCAAAATCATTGCTTTAGTACCCAACCAAAGCTTCTTTATCATCTCTTCAGGATTATATCCTAAAGAAGCAAGTTTTTTTCCTAATAAAGCAAAGTAGTGTTTGACGAAGTTTTCTTCATCTAAAGGTAGTAGTGTTCCGTCTAAATCAAATAGATAATTTTTATACATTAGAATGCTCCTTAGTTTTCATACAGTTTGTCTTAAATATTCTATGTTTAAAAATAATAAATGTCAACTTATTAATTAAAAGACAACTTCAATTGTTAGAAAATAACATTTATGATAGAATTGGTTTATATTTTAAAAAAAGGAGATGTATAAATCATGAAACATATCAATATGAAAGATATCAATTTTGTTTTAAACAAATATAGCATTAATGCCAGAACTTTAGTAGATCACGATAACGCAACAATTAAGAACTTGTTTTTGAATAAGGGAGAACGAATTCCTGATCATCAAGTACCTATGGATGTGACTTTCTTTATTTTAGAAGGGACAGGAAGAATTACTATTGGCGATGAAACCGAGCCTGTTAAACCAAATGATGTTGTTCTTTGCCCACCGAATACAAAGATGTCAGTTCAAGCTGATGAAAATTCGACTTTATCTTTTCTAAATATCAAAACCCCGGGTTTAAGGTCTTAGGATTTAACTTTTCTCTTTTTTAGAAAGATAATCAGCGAGCTAATACTCGCTGATAAAAAACTTAAGAAAAATAATCCCGAAATCAATAAATAGCCTAGACGTCCCCAATCATTAGATAGAAGCGCAAGAATGAGAAATAAAATTGTAAAAAAGAACGTTATAACAGGTATTAGAAATATGAGTTTCGCTTGTTTCTTTGTTAGAAGTTTTGTAAGAAAGAAACTGATTGAAATCATAAACAGAACAAATAATCCGGCAGGAATTAGTTCACTAATTTGTGTTTGACTTAAAATCAACATTAATTTACCTCACTTTGATAGGTTTATTCTATCATCACTTAGGATTAAGATGGATTTACATGACTTGAATTTCAAAATATCTGTAAATAAACGATATAATTTTACATTGAATAGGATTAATATGAGGATTGAAGAAATCTATAAATTATTTAAAAAGAAATTTGATTTAGTTGGTATAATCGATTCGAAAAGCTATTATCAAAAGGCTATATCACTAGATAAAGATGCTGTTAAACCACCATTTTCAACAATGGTGGTTTTAGGACTTGCTTATCCTAAACATATCATTAAATCTTCAGATGAATTTGCGGTTCCTTCTTTCTATACTTTCGGTAAAGA
The DNA here is from genome assembly GCA_041677365.1 of Candidatus Izemoplasmatales bacterium. Taxonomy (GTDB): domain Bacteria; phylum Bacillota_I; class Bacilli_A; order Izemoplasmatales; family Hujiaoplasmataceae; genus UBA2289. The sequence continues at coordinate 10,628 of JBAYQC010000018.1, forward strand.
CTATCATATCGTGATGAAAGATATGATTAATGATATAGTTAAAGATTTTGATTTTAATTACTATGTTGGTGTTGATAATCATCCTTATAATGAAAGACTAGCAGCTAGTTTAGCTGGTCTAGGATTTTTAGGGAAGAATCAATTGATTATCAATAGCCAGTATGGATCATATTTTTTCATCGGTATAGTTTTCATCGACATCAATTTAAAAAACCAGTTTACAAATGATGTAATCGATGATTGTGGGGAGTGTCGTAAATGTATTGAAGCTTGTCCCACTAATGCACTTACAGATTCTGGATACAATCTTTTAAAATGTATCAGTTTCTTTAATCAGGAAAAAAAGGTTCTAACCAATGATGAGATACAAAAGAATTATTGTTTATTTGGTTGTGACATCTGTCAGTTGGCTTGTCCGAAGAATATTGATAAAGGTATGTTAATCCATCCGGAGTTTCAATTATCTGGTAAAGAAAAGGTTAAAATAGATGATCTATTCAGATTATCTAACAAGGATTTTATTAACAAATATAAGGATATGGCATATCTTTGGAAAGGTAAAACTATCCTCATGCGTAATGCCTTAACACTATTATTGAACTCCAATAATCAAAAATATAACGATTTAATCGAAAAATCAATCTTAAACACAAGCTCTTCTTGGTATAAAGAGACAGCTAAACAGATATTAGATGAGTTAACAAAGTCATCAAACTTATAAAAAGTTGATGACTTTTTTTATTGAGCAAATCAGTTGCTTTTATATACCCCCTGGGGTATTATATTAATGTAAAGTTTGAGGTGGAAAAATGAAATGTGATAGTAATTTGAAAAACCGTATAAAAAGAGCTCAAGGGCAAATGTCTGGAGTTTTAAATATGATGGAGAATGAATCCACATGCATGGATATTTTGACTCAACTAAAAGCGATAAGATCTAGTATTGATAACGCTATTGGAATTTTAACTACTTCCAATTTAATCCAAATGATTGAGGAAACCAATGCAGTTAAGCTTAACAATATTGAAGATGCTGTTAATCTAGTTATCAAGGGACTTAAGTAAGGGGTGTAATGATGTTTAATTTTAATTTTGAAAAAACTAAAGAAACCTCAGTTTTTGACACAATTAAAGTCTGGGATTTGTTGGTTATTGGAGGCGGTCCTGCTGGATTAAACGCTGCGTTGTATGCAAAAAGAAAAGGCTTGAATGTTGGAATAGTTACTAAAGAAATAGGTGGACAATTACATAATACTTCTGCTGTCGATAATTATTTGGGGTTTAAATTCATCGAAGGCGAATCATTATCAAACGAGTTTTTATCACATATTAATCATTTAGATATTCCCATATTAAAGGATGTAGAGATCAAAGAGATAAATCATCTAAATCCAAATTTTGAAGTTATCTTAACAAGTGGTAAGAATTTATATTCAAAAACTATTCTTCTAGCTACTGGTGGTTCTCCAAGAAAATTGGAAGTTCCCGGCGAAAAAGAGTACAGTAATAAAGGAGTTTCTTATTGTACTACCTGTGATGCGCCTTTCTTTAAAGATAGGCATATCATTGTTGCTGGTGGTGGAAATAGTGCTGCTGAGGCTGTGATTGATTTAGTGCCTTGGGCTAAGAAAATAACTGTGGTTCATAGAAGTCAATGGCGTGCAGATGAGATTCTTCTTGAAAAACATCAAAATATTGATAAGTTAAATGTTTTTCTTAACACGCAAATATTAAGGATTTTAGGCGATGAAAAAATGACTGGAATTGAAGTTTTAGATAAAACTTCCAATCGCATTTATCAAATTGAAGCCGACGGTCTATTTATCGAAATAGGAACTATACCGAATAGTCGTTTGGTTAGTAACCTAGTTGATTTAAATAACTTAGGGGAAGTTATTGTCGATGGATCACAAAAGACTTCTTTACCAGGGCTGTTTGCGGCTGGAGATGTCACTGACCAACCTCATAAACAAATTATTATTGCAGCTGCTGAAGGAGCAAAAGCTGCATTAAGTGCAACCAAATATATTAATGAATTATAAGGAGAGAATAAATTATGGAACAAATATTAAACAATGAAGTAAAGACACAAATTAAAGAATTTTTAAGTAATATGGTAAATCCAGTAAAATTTATATTATTTACTAAGAAAGAGCCTTGTGAAACATGTAAAGAAACAAGAATGTTATTAAAAGAGGTTTCAGAGTTAAATGACCAATTATCATTTGTTGAGAAAGATATCAATGAAGAAAGTGAATTAGCAAAACTCTACAATATCGATTTGATTCCAAGTTTTATCATGTTGGATAAAGATGATAATTACTTGGGTGTAAAATTTAATGGTATTCCTGCAGGACATGAAATTAATTCGTTTTTAACTGCAGTTTTAGATATGTCAGGCTTAGATTATGGGTTTGATAAAGCTTTGGTTGAAAGAATCAAAAAAATTGATAAGCCGGTAAATATAAAAGTTTTTATTACTTTAAGTTGTCCTCATTGCCCCGGAGCAGTTGTCAATGCTCATCGATTGGCAATGCTAAATGAAAATATTAAAAGTGAAATGGTTGAAGCCCAAACATTTTTTGAATATTCATCAAAATATAATGTGTCAGGGGTTCCGAAAATCGTTATTAATGAGACTAATGAGTTGCTGGGAAATCAACCCTTAGAAGAATATTTAAACAAAATCGAAGCAATGTAGGTAAAAAAGGATTTTTAATCCTTTTTTTCTTTTTTATGTTCTATTTAATTTCCTTTTTTTCTGTGCTATAATTAAAAAAGTTGAGGAGGAATTAAAATGAATTTAACATTAGCAATTGTTTTTAGTATTATTATTTCTATAGCTGCTTTTCTTGTAGCTGGATGGTTATATCTGTGGGTTAATAAACAGGATAGCAAGAATCCAAAGATTAACTCAATTGCAGAATTGATAAAAAGTGGAGCTAATACTTTTTTACGAAAAGAGTATACTATTTTAGCAAAATTTGGTTTTATAGTCAGCATTTTAATTTTACTTTTCTTACCGCAACCGATTTGGAAACAGCCAAATTTTATCGGAGCATTAGAAAATAATATAGCAATGAGTATTGCTTATATTTTTGGTACTATATTCAGTGGTCTAGCTGGAAAAATCGGAATATTTGTCGCTACAATCGCTAATAAGAAAACCTCTGAAGCAGCTACAAAGGGAATCGCTCCAAGCTTCTTAAGTGGTTTTAGAGGTGGAGCCGTAATGGGTATGGCAGTTGTTGGTTCCAGTTTGTTGGGTGTAGCTTTACTATTCTGGATTACAAAAAATCCAACAATGCTTTTAGGATTTAGTTTTGGCGCTTCTTCACTTGCTTTATTTGCAAAAGCCGGTGGAGGAATATTTACAAAGACAGCTGATATCAGTGCTGATTTGGTTGGTAAAGTTGAATTAGGAATTGCTGAAGATGATCCAAGAAATCCTGCGGTAATCGCTGATAATGTTGGAGATAACGTTGGAGATGTTGCAGGCATGGGTGCTGATTTATTCGATTCTCATGTTGCATCTTTAGCTGCAGCTTTAGTTATGGCTTTTTCAATTGATAATTTGACTGGTAGTCATAATGTTGAAATGGTATTTGTTTTTGCAGCTCTCGGTTTATTATCATCGATTCTCGGTGTTGCTTTTGCAAAAATGGGAAAAAATGGGAACCCTACTAGAGCATTAAATTTAAGTACATATATCACAACAGGAATTTTCGCGCTATTAACTTTATTAGCTACAATTATATTTAAGTATGAATGGCGTTTATTTATTGTTACAGTTTTAGGATTATTTGTAGGGGTAATTATCGGAATAACTACTGATTACTTTACAAATGATGCTAAAAAACCTGTAAGAAAAGTTGCAGAGGCTTCAAAAAGCGGACCAGCATTAACAATTATATCCGGCGCTTCTTATGGCTTTTTATCAGTTTTACCAGCAATGGTAGGAATTGCAGTTTCTGCTTTTGTTTCTTATAAAGTAGCTGAACCATTAGGTCCAGGATATGCATTATTTGGCATCTCAATCGCCGCAGTGGGTATGCTTTCAATTGTTGGTATGATTATTTCCAATGATGCTTATGGTCCGATTGTCGATAATGCTAGAGGTTTAGCAGAAATGGGTGATTTAGGAGAAGACGTAATTAAGATTACCGATGAACTTGACTCTGCTGGTAACACAGTAAAAGCGGTAACCAAAGGTTTTGCTATTGGTGCAGCTGGTTTAACAGTTATAGCTTTACTTGCCGCATTTGTTTCTGAAGTTAATGATGCAGCTTTGGAACTTGGTGTAGTCGGTATAACTAATGGTTTTGACATTATGGATCCCGCAGTTTTCTTTGGTCTATTAATTGGTGCAGCAGTTCCTGCAGTATTCTCTAGTTTGCTGATGTTAGGCGTTAATAAAAATGCTGAAAGAATGGTAGCTGAAATTCATCGTCAATTTGATGAAATACCTGGATTAAAAGAAGGCAAAGAAGGGGTAATGCCGGAATCTGATAAATGTATTGATATCGCTACAGAGGGTGCATTAAAAGAATTACTACCAGCTGGGGCATTTGCTATTCTTATTACCATTGTTGTTGGAATGATTGGTGGCGTTCATGCTATCGGTGGATATTTAGCAGGAAACATTGTCTCCGGTGTATTATTAGCCTTGTTTATGTCTAATAGTGGCGGTTTATGGGATAATGGAAAGAAATTTATTGAAGCAGGAAACTTTGGTGGAAAGGGCAGTGATGCTCATAAAGCGGCAGTCGTGGGTGATACAGTTGGAGATCCATTTAAAGATACTGCAGGTCCTTCAATTAACACTCAGATAACCGTAGTAAGTTTAGTAGCCTCTTTATTCGCGATTATTTTCCTAACAGCTAGTATCTTTTAATAAATTATGGCTAAATAGCGCTCGTTTTAATACAAGCGCTATTTTTTATGCTTTTTACTTAATAAATAATAAATATTTGTTATAATATTTATTGAATAAATTGAAATAGAGGTGGAAATATGAGCATTAATAATTCAGATTTAGAACAAATAAAAAAATTTCAAAAAGGTGAAATTACCGAATACTATGTTTACCAAAATATTGCAAAAAAAGAAAAAGATAAGAAAAACCAAGATATCCTTTTAACTATCGCTAAAGATGAACTTAGACATTACCAGATTTGGGAAGAAATTTCAGGGGTCAAAGTAAAACCCAACAAATTTCTAATCTTTATTTATCGAGTATTGACTTTTATTTTTGGCTATACATTTACCCTAAGAATTATGGAAAGTGGCGAAGAATCAGCTCAAAGCGAGTATTCAAAATTAAAAGGTTATGAGGATATTATCCAACAAATTACTAAGGAAGAGGAAGAACACGAGAAGAAACTTTTGGATATGCTTGATGAAGAAAGACTAAACTATGTAGGATCAATGGTACTTGGTTTAAATGATGCTTTAGTTGAATTATCAGGTACACTTGCAGGTCTAACTTTCGCTTTTGGTAATAATCGTTTAATTAGTCTCAGTGGTTTAATCACCGGGATAGCTGCTTCTTTGAGTATGGCTGCTAGCGAATACTTATCAGCAAAAGCAGATAACCAATCAGATGCATTTAAATCATCACTTTATACTGGAGGAGCTTACATTATTACTGTAGTTTTATTAGTTTTACCATATCTTTTGATTCAAAATCCTTTCGTATCTTTGGCAATAATGTTAGGAACAGTTATTTTTATAATTTTCTTCTTTAATCTTTATATCTCTGTAGCTAAAAATCTTAACTTCAAGAAGCGCTTCTTACAAATGGCAATTATTTCCTTAGGAGTTGCTGCATTATCATTTGTAATCGGAATTGGGATTGAAAAGATTCTCGGTGTAAATATTTAGTTAATCGAGTAGAGGCTAAATATTAATTTTTTTCGCCCCTCTCACACCACCCTGCGTACGGTTCACGTACAGGGCGGTTCAATTTATATTACAGTATGAATTTTTAAATAGTGGTCTCGTGCACTCACGAGGCCTCTTTTTTCTAATCTTTTATTACTAATTGCTCTTTGAATTATCCAAGA
>JBAYQC010000019.1:0-16470 GCA_041677365.1 Candidatus Izemoplasmatales bacterium
GAGTCAAGTGTTATTCACGCTACTATATCCGATAAATTAGTCGGATTAGATAATGATGATAAAGTTGTCTTACCATACTATGATGAAAACAATACTACATTGATTAGATTTACTGTTGGTGAAGTAGGCAAAGAAACTGAATATGTCCTATCAACTGAACTAGAAAATGTATTTATAGCTTTAGATAGACTTAACATTACTGATATTGAAAGTTTTACCGGATCAGTTGATTTAAGCATATTAGCTGATGACACTAAGAGAGGAGAAGTAATAAGTTCAGTTATAATTCAAGCAACAATTTCTGAGACAATAATTGATCTTGACACTAATTTAACAATTGTTGCTCCACATTTCTCTGAATCAGAAATTTTACTAAGAAAAATCGCAGATAATGGTCCAGTATCTACCGAATATATATCTGTATCAGAAATTGATAAACTTATCATTGCGATGAACATTTTAAATATCACTGATTTAGATACCTTTAATGGTGATATTGATTTAAGTATTTTAGCTGTAGGTAATAATGGCCAAAGAGTTTTAGAGTCAAGTGTTATTCACGCTACAATATCCGATAAATTAGTCGGATTAGATAACGCTGATAAAGTTACACTTCCTTATTATGCTGAAGATAACTTAATGCAAATTAGAAATACTGTTGGTGAAGTAGGCAAAGAAACTGAATATGTCCTATCAACCGAACTAGAAAACATTTTCGTAGCTTTAAATATTCTTAACATTACTGATATTGAAAGTTTTACTGGATCAGTGGATTTAAGCTTATTAGAAGATGAAACTAATCGAACAGACGTTTTAAGTTCAGTTATTATTCAAGCAACAATTTCTGAGACAATAATTGATCTTGATACTAATTTAACAATTGTTGCTCCACATTTCTCTGAATCAGAAATTTTACTAAGAAAAATCGCTGACAATGGACCTGTTTCTACTGAATTTATATCTGTATCAGAAATTGATAAACTTATCATTGCAATGAACATTTTAAATATCACTGATTTAGATACCTTTAACGGTGATATTGATTTAAGTATTTTAGCTGTAGGTGATAATGCAACTGATGTAATCGCATCTGATATTATTCAAGCAACCATGTCTAGAGAAGTTATCAGTCTTAATGATGCATCTACAATTAATGCACCATATTATCAAGACGATGATACTACTTTAGTAAGACTTTCTGTTGGTGAGTTGCAAACTGAAACTGAGTATGTTAAAAAGCTAGAATTAGAAGCTTTAGTTATAGCGTTAGACATACTTGGAATTACCAATATTGAAGACTTTACTGGTTCAATTGACTTAAGTAAATTCTATTCTTTAGAAAACCGTAACATCCTACTAATGAGTTCGATCATGCAAGCAACTATCTCTGAACAAGTAATTAATCTTGGAACCTCAATCATTGTTGTTCCTACATATAATGAATTAGGTGTAGAAACGAGAAGACTTGTTGGAACCGTTGGTAAAACTACTGATTATATATTAAAACAGGAAATTCATGATTTATTTGAAGCTTTAGAATTGTTTGCTATAACAGATATTAATGATTTTACCGGAACGATTACTCTTGATCAGTTCTTTGAGAGTTTAGATCCAGAATATGATCAGAATCAACAAATACTACTAGCTTCAGCTTCAATGCACAGAACCATTACTAAGCAAATAAGTGATTTAGGGAATAGTGTTTTAGCAGTACCAACTTATTCAATAACTAATACTAGAGTTGATTTTACAGTTTTAGCAACTGACTATTATATCGAAAAAATTGAAATTAAAGCTTTGTTTAAAGCTCTTGATATTTTAAGTATTAATGATATAACTAGTTTTAATGGAACTGTTGATTTGACTCCACTCTTTGATATACCAGCAAATCCAAACTACAGCGATAACCAAGACTATTTATTAGCATCTAGTTTAATGCATAAAACAATTACAAACCAAATCAAGAATCTAGGCGATACTGTCCTTAAAGTTCCTGAGATTGGTTTTGATGGAGTAACGACTATTGACCAAGTTGTACAAAGTAATTATTATATTGAAAAATTTGAAATTAAGTTCTTAATCGATGCACTTAACATTCTTGGTATCAGTGATATCACTGGCTTTGATGGTACTATTGACCTTACAAGATTATCTGCAGAAACTGATCAAAATCGAATACTTTATTCCGCATCAATTCACGCGACAATATCAATGAATCTCTTTGATTTAGATGATCAAGTATTGATTGTTCCAATTTACAGTTCTTTAGGAGAAGTAGAAAGCTACCGAGTCCAAAAACAAGTTAATTCAGTTGACTTCATTTATCAAGAAGAAATTAAAGCGCTTATTAATGCATTTACCGATATGGGTTATTCTGACTTAAGTAGTTTTGGTTCAGAAATCAATTCTCAAAAATTCTTCGATAATCCTAATTTATATCTATTGTCAGCTTCCATTCACGCTACCCTTTCCGATAAATTAATTAATGGTACCGGTGGTGAGTTGGTAGTTCCTGATAAGGATATCTTAAATAACACAATAAGGATTATTCATTCAGATGTCGTCTACGTAGAGATGAACGAAACTAAATTGTTATTAACCGCTTTAGAAGAAATAGGTTTAACAAACTTTAGTAATATTGCTATTAGCCCTACTAATTTATTCGACGCTAATACCGATATTTCCGTATTACTTGCCTCAGTTTCAATGCAAGCGACAATCTCAGACACCTTATTAGCAGGTGCTGGAGATGACACAACAGCTTATGGAACAAGTACCTTAATTATTCCTAATTACTTTAGAGAAACAATTTATGTTAATTTAGTTGCTACAGAGCAAGTTGAAAAGACAGAGTTAGAAAAATTAATTATTGCGCTTAAGACTGTTGGTGTTCCTGATTTCACAGGATCTGTACCAGCAAGTGAAATTACAAACATTACTGATGAAGATCTTGATTTAAAAGTACTCGCAAGTGGCTCAATGCACGTTACAATCAATCATATGATTTGGGGTAATGGAAATGTCAATACTCTAATTCCTGATGAGCGCGAAGGTTTAGCATTAACAGATTTATTGTATAATATGAATAATATAATTATTAAAGATGAAGTACTTGCCTTTATCATTGCTGTTAAAACAACTTCATCAGGTTCAAGTATTACCAATGTAAGTTTCAATTATACAACAATTGCTTCATTATCAGAACCTGATCGAAAAACTGTTTTAGAATCATTAATTGTTCAAAATATTATGACTGACCAATTAAGTGTTCTCTGGAACGCTGATCCATTCTATGAACCTGCAGCAAGCGATTATCACGATAGCAACACATCTTACTTCTTAACCGATGATGGTATTAGGAGTGTAATGATTCATTACTCAATCATTTAATTACAGTTTTAAATAAAAGAGATAATATTTCTAATAACGAGATATTATCTTTTTTTTATATTTTTCTATTTATAATACGCACATCTTGTAGACAAAATCACTTTTGTAGTATAATTATATTATAAAAGTTTTGGAAGGGAGTTGAAAAAATGCTATATTTGGCATTTGATTTTGGAATTTTATTATCAATGAATTTGATTTTTTACATCATTTTAGGTCTTGCAATCCTTTCTGGTTTTCTTCGAGGATTTAAAAAATCGATATTTAATCTTATAACTATGGCGTTATTTTATGTCGCCTTTTTCCTCACCATAAATTTAATGGTTGGAATACTCTGGGAAGTAGATATGGCTTTTTTAGGCCCGATACTAAGTAATGTCGATCCGAGTCTTTCTGGATTTACATCCTTTGCTGATAGTTATGAATCATTAGCGGCTTTAATTATCGGTGATCAAGTTGACCTTAGCAGCTTGTCTTCAGAAGCAATGGAGCTAATTATGGGATTAATGCAGTTTATACTCAAGATAGTCTGGACAATCTTATATTTTACTGTTGTGTTAGTTATCTATAAAATAATCTGCTTTATAGTTCGTCTAATTTTCTTCCGTAATAAGGATGGAAATAAAAATCGTTTATTTGGTGCTTTAATTGGGGCAGCTAATGGAGTAATGGCGATATTCATCACCTTAGTAGTCTTAGGTGGCGTTGTTTCAGTAGCTTCAAGTCTTGTTAGTATTACTGAAGCACTTCCTCAAACAGAAGATAGCGGCAATCAAACACAAGTCAATTTTTCTTATCGAGATGATATTCTTAACACTAGTTTTTCAGTGATTGAACTGAGTGATCCTGGAACTGAACCATCGGGCAACGAAGAGCTTGAAGAAGCTTTAGATATGCTTAATACAATGGTTGAAGAATACAATAATAATATTTTTGTTAAATTAGCAGATAAGATCACCATAAATTCAGTAATCGATAATGATATTAAAGTGCCTTTACACATTAACCTCTTTGATACAGTTCTTTCCTTTGATTACAATGAAAACACTGTAGCCTTTCGTTATGAACTGATGGTATTAGCAGATGCTTTAGAAATTTATAATAATTCACTATATAAACAAACAAATGAAATAACTGATTTAACCGGAGATGATATTCGTGATATCACCTCAATCCTGGCTAATTCAAAACTAATTGTTTCTTTAGTTCCAGTAGCCATCGAAATCATGGCAGAAAAATCAGAAGAAACTTTACCGATTGAAGTTGAAGAACTCTATGACGGTACCATTGATTATGAAGAAGAAATAGCTACTCTAGGCAGAATAGCTGGATCTTTATTTGATATCCTAAATGGAGCAGGTTATATTGGTGGCGAAGGTTCTTTAGATCAAGTTGAGATTACCCCTGAATCAGTAAGAAATCTCTTTGGTGAAATATCTGGATCTGACTTTATTATTTTACTGACAGATACACTTTTACTACCAATGATCACCGACTCAGAAGGAGATTTAGCTTTAATTATTGAAGTACCTGAAGACATAAATCTAGAAACAGAATTTATCGCTTTTGGTGAAATTTTCGCCGAAATAATTGATTCTGATATCGATTTTGAAGCAATATCAGCAGATGATATGACAACCACCTTAAAAACACTAAGCAGTATTAATTTAACTGTTCTTTTGGAATCAAGTATTGTAACTGAAGCTTTAATCAACATTTTGTCTGGAGATGCCGGAATTGAAGGCTTATCATTCTTAGAAGTACCTGACAATGTCCAATGGAAAGATGAAGGTGTTACTGAAGGCGAGTTAACAAAAATCTTGACCGCTTTAAATACATTATTTACTGAAATCCAAGATTTAGACTTGAATAATTTAGACATCAAAGATATTTTAACCTTAGAATCAAGCGCTATTGATGATTTATTTGATTCATACTTGATTCGTGCAACTATTACATCAATGCTTGATGAAATGGATTTTCAAGATATGAGTTTGCTTTTCCCAGATACAATTTATGACAGTGAAGGTTATTTATTGAAAACTGAGCTTACGGCTACTTTTGATGCTTTAAAAGTTTTAATTGACAGCAGTTCAGAAGAATTATCATTTGATCCAAACAAGGTATTAAATCTTACTGAAACCGAAATTGATGCTTTATTTGAATCACAAATTATTCATGCGACAGTAGGAAATTACTTTAATGAGTTTGACACGATTGATTTAGAAATCCCAGATTCAGTAATGATGACTGTTCAAGTGGATTCTTTAGCTACGGAAATTCTTACTCAAGAAGAACTAACTGCTTTATTACTAGCTATTTCTAGTTTAAATATAAGTGATTTTGATGATATTAACCTTGAAAATACTTCAGATATTTCAGATAATATCTCAACCCTTCTAGAATCAAAGATTATCCACGCAACAATTTCCAAAACAATTCTTGATATCGGGACTGCGGTTGTAGTTCCTAATAAAGATGTTGATGATGTTGATATTATTACTCTTGAAGGAACAACAACATTCATAACTGATACTGAGTTAGAAAATCTATTTACAGGGTTAGAATTGCTAAATGTGGAGAATCCTTCTGATTTCCAAGAATTTAGTTTTGCAACCTTATCTACTGATACTGCTAGAACATCACTTCTAACTTCAGCAATACTTCATGCAACAATTTCAAAGCAATTGTTGGATTTAGACGATAATTTCTTATTAATCCCTAATCAAGATGAACTAGGAACAAATTTGAAAGTTACTAGAGACACCACTACATATATTATTAAAGATGAAATTAAAGCGATAATTGCTGCTATGATTGGCATCGGATATACCGATGTTAACGATCTTAACGCTGAAATTAATCCTGATGATTTTATTGCTAATATGAGTTTAGTTTTAGAATCTAGCGCTTTACAAGCTACAGTGTCTAAAATGATAATTGATAATGGCAGTAGTTTAATCATCCCTGATGATAATGCTCTCGGTAATGACTTAAAAATTGTCTACTCAGATGTAACTTATATTGAAAGTACAGAACTTGAAGCATTCTTCACCGCGATCGATGAACTGAATATTACCGATTTAGATTTCTCAAGTCTTTCACCATCAATAGATGATTTTTCTACCGTGGATAAAAATGAGTTCTTTAGTTCATTCATTATGTTAGCTACTGTATCCGATTATTTTCTTGATGTCAGTCTCGATGAAACAGCAGCTTACGGAACAACAACATTGTTAATTCCTTCAACACACAGACTTGCTATAACTATCGATTCTCTAGCAGCAGAAGCTGTTGAAAAAGATGAACTTATTAATATAATTGATGCCTTCTCATTATTAGGCTTAGGCGATTATAATGATTCCTTAAATCCTGCGGTGATTACTGGACTTTCTGGTGAAGATATTGAGATCACTTTATTAAAGAGTGACTCAGTTCATTTAAGTATTAACCATATTATTTGGGGTAATACTAACATCAATACGATGATTCCTGATTTTAGAGAAGAATTAGCCTTAACCGACTTATTATATAACACTACCAATGTTATTATTAAATCAGAGATCAAAAACTTTATCGTTGCAGCTAAGACTGTATCACCAGGATCAGATATAACTAATGTATCATTTAATTACACAACAATTGCATCAATGTCATCAAATGATCGCGACATTGTTCTAGATTCGATGATTGTCCAAAATATCTTAACTGATCAATTGAGTGCGTTATGGATAGCAGATCCACTCTATGATCCATCACCAGGCGATTATCATGACAGCAATACATCATACTTCTTAACTGAAGCTGGAATTAATGCAGTGTTAAGTAATTACGGATTAATCTAAAAAGAACAAAACTTACTGATAACATTTCAGTAAGTTTTTCTTTTTATCTTTACTAAGATAAGTTATAATATCTAAGACGCACTTTTTAAATAAGAAAGCATGAGGACAGAATATGAAAAAAACGATAATTTTTATTAGCATCATCTTGTTATTGACACTTACAGCTTGCACAGTAGATAATAGTCTTAATTCTTCAACAACAATTTCACAAACAACAAATTCTACTTTTGATTCTTCGAGTAGTACTCAAAGCGAAACAACAACCGTTCCTACAATAGAAACAACCTCAAACACAACAATATCTACAACTCAGAATACGACTGTTTCTACTACAAAAACCACTGTTGAGAGTACAACTAACTCCACAACAGAAGAAGTAATAAATCGATTTCAAGACTTATATTTTTATTCTGTTAACGATTTTCATGGGGGATCCTACTTAAATTTTTCAAGTTTCTCTAACATTATTGGTAAAATTAACGAGGTAAGAGAATCAGAAACCAATGTTTTTGCTTTGGCAAACGGAGATATCTTACAAGGAACTGCTATCTCAAATTATTATCATGGCGAACCCTTAATGGAAGCTATGAATTACGGTAATTTCGATGGGTTTGTAATTGGAAATCATGAATTTGATTGGGGAATCGATGTGATATCTCAGTATAAAGATAGATCAACAGAGAATATTGAAGCCAATTATCCAATCTTAGCGGCTAATATCGTTTATGAAGAAACACAAGAACCATTAGAGTTTACCAATCCCTATATTATAAAAGAAACATCAGGGGTAAAAGTTGGTATAATCGGACTAATTGGTGAAGTTATGGATTCAATTTCAGCATCAAGAGTTGAAAATATTGAGTTCTTAGATCCGGTAGATACAGTTAGTTATTACGCAAATCATTTACGAACTGAAGAAGCAGTAGATTTGGTTATAGTATACATTCATAATTCTTCTGATATTAATTACTCTCTAGCTAAACTTAGTGGAAACGCAAAAGTTGATGCGATTTTTAATGGTCATACTCATTGGAATGAAGCAGGTTCAATCGATAGAGATTTTGGAGCACCACTTTATTATGCTCAAGCTAGCTCAAACTATAAATCATTATTAGCGGAAATAAAAATTACCTATGATAGTTATACAAATACAATAACTTATGGTAATTCAAAAACTTACTCTTATGATGAATTAAGTTATTATTCAAGTTCTGAAGTGAATCTATTGTTTGAAGGGTATATGGAAAACCCTGTTTATACTGAATATACTTCACAAGTTCTAGCGACATCGTATTCTACCTATGATCGCCCTGATTTAGCCCCTTGGGGAGCCTCAGTTATTCGAGATTATCTTAAAATTGATATCGGCGCAGTTAATGGCGGTGGATTTAGAATTCCGATGGAATCAGGTATTATCACTATGGGAGAAATGATTACCATATATCCATTTGATAATTTTATTAAAACTTCAGCTCTTACAGGTCAACAGTTAAATGATTACTACTATTATGCCTTAAGTGAAGATGTCTACTTTGATGATCAATTGAAAATGATTGGTGGTTACCTTTATTTAGATGGAGAATTGATTATTGATGATGAGTATTACATTGTCGGAGCGGTCGATTATATTTTTGACAAACCTGATTTACCCTTCTTATACGGTTTAGATATCGATAATACTGGTTATTTGATGCGTGATTTATTAGTCCAAGATCTACTTAACCAAACAGAAAATTTTAAACCGTCGAATGGTACCTCTTACAAAGATACTCAAGATATTTTCTGGGCATATGCTGAAATTAACCAAATGATAGTATAAAATAAAAAAGGCTAGAAATTTTTCTAGCCTTTAAATATTTTCTACAGGATTGATATTATAGTCAATAATTTGAAATTCCCCATCTTTATAAATGAGTTTAGTTAAAGAGCAGTTATGGAGATAGTCTAAATAAGAAAACTCTTTAATCAATTTAACTAAAATAGCTTTGATAAGATGTGAATGGGTGACGATTAACAAACGCTTATTTTCATGTTTTTGAGCGATATTCGTAAGAACTTCCATCGCTCTTGATTCTAATTCTTCGTCAGTTTCCATATTGGGAATAAGCCCGTTTCTAGTTAACTCGTAATAATCATCAGTAATCTTTTTTCCATCATAATCACCAAAATTTCTTTCGATGAGATTTCTGTCGATTAGAATCGGTTTAGAGATAACCATCCCATGATTAACTAGTTCAGCGGTTTTAAATGCTCTCTTTAATGGTGATGATATCACTAAGTCAAAATTAATCCCACTTTGCTTTAGATATTTACCGGTTAATAACGCTTGTTCCATACCGATCATATTAATCGGATTATCCATTCTTCCTTGTACTATATAGTTTTTATTTGCGTCAGTTTGTCCATGACGCAATAAATAAATTTCAGTCATTTTTATCACCAAAAGTATTATACTATAATAAGTTTAAAACACAAGTAAAATTATTATGAAATCCTCATTGTTTACAAGTATCGGGGTTTAATGTATAATATTATTACTAAAATACGAGGTGAAAATATGCGAGCAGTAGATATAATTGAAAAAAAACGCAACGGTTTAAGTTTAACTGAAGCGGAAATAAACTACTTTATTGAAGGATATGTAAATAAGCAAATTCCTGATTATCAAGTTAGCGCATTATTAATGGCTATTTATTTCCAAGGGATGAACAATCAAGAATCGGCAGCTTTAACTAAAGCAATGCTTTACAGTGGTGATATTATCGATTTATCAATGATTGATGGAATCAAGGTTGATAAACATTCTACTGGTGGTGTTGGCGATAAAACCACTCTTGTCTTAGGTCCGTTAGTTGCTTCAATGGGAGCTAAACTCGCTAAACTGTCAGGAAGAGGTCTAGGCCATACTGGAGGCACTTTGGATAAAATGGAAAGTATTCCCGGAATGCGAATTGATTTAAGCGAAAAAACTTTTACCGAACAAGTCAATCGAATTAATATTGCTGTTGCCGGACAAACTAAAAGTTTGGTTCCTGCTGATAAATTGCTTTATGCGTTAAGGGACGTAACAGCTACAGTACCATCAATTCCTTTAATTGCTTCAAGCATAATGTCAAAGAAACTCGCAAGTGGTGCGGACGTAATCTGTTTAGATGTAAAGATTGGTGACGGAGCCTTTATGAAAACTTTACCTGAGGCAGAAGAACTATCAAAAATAATGGTTTCAATAGGAGAAGCATTTGATAAAAAAGTAGCTGCTTTTATCACCAGTATGGAAGAACCTTTAGGACGAGCAGTGGGTAACCGGTTGGAAGTAAAAGAAGTTATCGAAACCTTAGAAGGAAAAGGTCCAAGTGATTTAGAAGAACTATGTGTAAATATCGCTGGATACATGGCATACTTCGCAAAAATCGTTGAAACGATTGAAGCGGGTATCGATTTTGCAAAAACAAATCTTCATAATGGTAAAGCTTTAGAGAAATTTTATGAATTCATTAAAGCTCAAGGTGGACATATCGATAATTTAGATGAATTCGTTGAAGTTAAAGAGATAGTTCCTTATTTAGCTAAAAAGTCTGGATATATCAAGACTATTAAAGCATTAAACATTGGGTTAGCTGCTATGAAATTAGGTGGAGGTAGAGAAACTAAAGAAGACTCTATTGATCCAATGGTAGGAATTGTTTTAAATAAAAAAGTTGGCGATAAGGTTGATGAAAACGATACATTAGCTTTTATTTATACTAATAGAAATGATAATCAAGAAATTATTGAACTGCTAGATGATGCATATAAAATAGAAAAAGAAGAAGTGAAAAAGACACCGATAATTAAAAAAATTATCTAATTATGGACTTTATTTTAATTAGTGATATAATGAATATGTAAAGAGGGGAGCTCGGGTGAACTGGGCTGAGAGTATAACTGTTTTTCCGTTATAGACCTTACCTGATCTGGATAACGCCAGCGTAGGAGTAGAATTTTTGCTTATTAGGCCCCTTAATTTTTAAGGGGTTTTTATATTTTTTAAAGGAGATGACTTTATATGAAAAAAGAAATAAACATAATTTCAGAAATTGCAATTTTAGTTGGATTAGCTCTGGTATTTGATGTTTTAGCAGGATTATTTTCTCCGTTTAAATATGGGGGATCAATTTCTTTTGCAATGTTACCAATATTTATAATTGCTTTTAGAAGAGGCTTAAAACCAGGTCTTTTTGCTGGATTTATTTTCGGAGTTTTACAAGCTCTATTAGCTGAAGCCTTGGGTTATGGAGTTTTTGCTTTTATCGTTGAAGAGGGATGGTGGAAGTTTATTTTAATGTTTGTTTTAGATTATATTCTGCCTTTTACATTGCTGGGAGTAGCCGCGATATTTAAAAATCCGTTAAAGAATAAAACTTCATTTATTTTAGGAATCAGTTTAGCTTCTTTCTTAAGGTACTTGAGCCATGGAATCTCTGGTGTATTAATCTGGGATTACTATGCAGAACTTGCAGGAATGAATCCTTGGTTTTATTCTTTTATAGCTTACAATTTACCATATATGCTTTCATCTTATTTACTGTGTATATTCCTAGGTCTTATTATTTATAAGCGCGGTATTTGGGACTATAACTTGTCATAATCAAATGAATGTATCAAAAATTAGCACTCAAATCTTGACAGTGCTAATTTTTGTGTTATAATATGTTTAGATTACATACACATTTAGGAGGTTACTATGAGTAAAGAAACACGTGAATTTAAAACGGAGTCCAAACGTTTACTAGATTTAATGATTCATTCGATCTATACGAATAAGGAAATATTTTTGAGAGAATTAATCTCAAACGCTTCAGATGCTATTGATAAATACCATTTGACTAGCTTAACAGATGAAAAGCTGGAAAAGCGTAATGACTATGAAATCCAAATCGACTTGGATAAAAAGCATCGTAAACTAAGGATTATCGATAACGGTATCGGAATGACTTATGATGAGTTGATTGAAAATATTGGTACAATTGCTAAAAGTGGAACTTTAGAATTCTTGAAAAACATTAAAGAGAAAACTTTAAAAGACGACGACCTTATCGGCCAGTTTGGCGTTGGTTTCTATTCAGCGTTTATGGTTTCAAGTAAAGTAGAGGTTATTACTAAATCTTGTTTTAGTGATAAAGCCTATAAATGGACATCTAAGGGTGAAGAAGGTTTCACAATAGAAGAAACAAATAAAGATACGGTCGGTACTGAAGTAATCCTAACCATCAGAAAAAATGAAAAAGAAGAAAACTATGATGAGTTTTTAGAAGAGTATAAAATTCAGTCTTTGGTTAAAAAATACTCTGACTATGTAAAATACCCGATAACTATGGAAAAAGAGAATCAAGTTCCATTAAAAGATGATGAAGGTAATGAGATTGAAGATAAGTTTGAAACTGTAGTTGAAAAAGAAACCTTAAATTCAATGACTCCAATCTGGAAAAAGAATAAGGCTGAGGTAAGTGATGAAGAACTTAATGACTTCTATAAGACTCAGTACTATGACTATAATAATCCTTTATTTAGTATCTGGACTAATGTAGAAGGTGCTTTAACCTATAAATCAATCGTATTTATTCCCGAAAAAGCCCCACAAAATCTTTATTCGGAAAAATATGAAAAAGGTTTACAGTTATATGCTAAAGGCGTATTTATTATGGAAAAATGTAAAGAGTTAGTTCCTGACTATTTACGTTTTGTCAAAGGATTAGTTGTGAGTCCTGATTTAAATTTAAATATTTCTCGAGAAATTCTTCAACATAACCGCCAATTAATACTAATTCAGAAAAACTTAGAAAAGAAAATTCTCAACGAGTTAGAAAAAACTTTAAAGAATGATAGAGAAAAATATGAAAAATTCTGGAAAGAATTCGGAGTAAATATTAAATACGGAGTTTACGATAACTTCGGCGTTGATAAAGATAAACTTCAAGATCTATTATTATTTGAAACTGTAAATGAAGAAAAACTCATTACACTTAAAGAGTATATTGAGAAAATGCCAAAAGAACAAAAAGAAATCTACTACGGTTCAGCACATTCGAAAGATGCAATGAAGATATCACCACAAATGGATTTAATAAAGAAAAAAGGCTATGATGTATTGGTCTTAACTGATGAAGTTGATGAGTTTATGATTAGTATGTTAAATGAGTACGAAAAACACAAATTCAAATCAATTAATCAAGGTGATTTAGATGTTCTTGATGAAAATGAAAAACAATCAATAAAAGATTTAGAAACAAAAAATCAAAGTTTATTAGAAAAAATCAAGGAAGTCTTGAATGAAAAAGTTGATGATGTTAAACTATCAACAAGACTAACGGATTCTCCGGTTTGTCTTGTCAGTGGTGACGGACTTAGTTTCGAAATGGAAAAAGTCATGAATCAACTTCCAGGAGATAAAAACCTCAAAGCTAAAAAGATTTTAGAAATCAATCCAAATCATGAATTATTTAAAGCTATTGACGGTCTTTATCAAAAGAATAACGACGCTGTTAGTGATTATGCGGATATTCTCTATAATCAAGCCTTGTTAATCGAAGGTTTGGAAATTAAAGATCCAATCGGATTTGCTGATAAAATGGTAAAAGTGCTGATTAAAGCCGCTAATCAAGAAAGAGATAACTAATTATGAATGAGATTATCAAAAAGATAAAAACTGATCTTACTGATTTTAGTGAGAAATATAGACCAAAAATTCAGACTAGACGTAGTTCGCTTTTTGAAACGCTCATTCTCACACCGCAAATTGAGACTAAAAAGAAAAGTATTAAATTAGAGTTTATCTATTTAAAACAACCAGAAGCAGTTGATGTTAGAATTACAATCAATAAACCGCTTCAGGATAAAGAAACTGAAAAGCATGTCTTCGTATTCTCTAATCTTGCCAAAGGCATAGAAATTCCAATTTTTGATTCTGCAGTAAATGAAGAAATTAAGAATTTATTTGGGTATATTTTAATCGACGGAGATATCAAATCAAGTGTTTCAGCTTTAACTCAAGCGGAGATATTCACAAGAATTATCAAGGATAACTATAACCAAATCCTCAATTATTAAAAAAAATAAGCTCCTCATTTTTGAGGAGCTTTTAAATAGTATTCATCAATTATCTTTAGATAGTCGACTGGTTTTCGGTAACCTTCGATGATTTCATGACCGAACTCTTCAAATTCTTTTAATGAGATCGATTTAGAACCAGATTTTGATCGGTGATAAAATTTGTAAACATAATCAGAGTCAAGAAAAAATATTCTTCCTAACAAACTAAAATATACGATAATAAAACTAATTGCCCCATGACGTTTTACCTTGTCTAGATGTAAAACTTGATGTTCATGGATATTTTTAATTGGGAATGATGTTTTACTTTTCGTTTCCTTAGCTTCAAAATCAATATATTTTCCTTTATAAATGCCATTATAATCTGTCGTTGAAGGCAGTTTATAATATGCCTCTACAATCTTAGCTGCAGATCTAGCCTTATAATCAACAGAAACTATCTGAATCGGGATTGGTTTTTTGTAAACCACTGCTAAATCGTTATCTAAGTAAAAATCATTAGTATTGTTAATCATCAATTCTAATCCCATACCCCGATTAGCAGTAGAAGATAGTTTTTGACTTGTAGATTTCTTTTTGTTTGGATAGTTTATCATTTTCTTCACCTATTAATTATTTTAACACAAAAGTAAAATATATATTTTGAAAAAATTAAATAATTCAATAACCTTTAAGATTTTCTCTAAATAGGTTATAATGTTTATGATATTTTTAGAAGAGAGCGGATAATTATGAATCAAATTAAGTTTTATGCCTTAGGGGGTTTAGGCGATAACGGAAAGAACCTCTATGTAGTAGAAATAAATAGTAAGATTATTATTTTAGATTGTGGTTTACAACACCCATCAAATGATCTTTTAGGAGTAGATGCACTGGTAGCTGATATCTCTTACTTGATTAGCCGAAAATCGGATATTAAAGGGATTTTTCTTAGTCATGCCCATGATAAAAACATCGGTGCTTTGCCTCTATTACTCAGTCAATTTGATACACCGGTTTATGGAACCGATTATACCATTGCAATTGCTAGAGATTTATTAAGAGAGAATAAGCTTGATCCAGAAAAACTAAATCTCAATGTAGTCGAATATAAAAAAATTATAAAATTTGATGATTTTTATGTCGAATTCTTTGCGACGACTCACTCAGTTCCTTTAAGTGCAGGTGTTGTAATTTATACTAAAGACGGCGCAATTGTGTATATGAGCGATTATAATTTCAATCAAGATGTTCCCGAATATTATCGTACTGATTTTCAAAAAATCGCAAAAATCGCTGATTATGGAGTCCTTGCTTTTTTGAATGAATCTCAAGGAGTATTAAGCCAAACTAAAACTACCAATGATGAATATCTTAAGAAGCTAGTAAGAAATAATTTCTCTCAAGCTAAGAATAGAATTATTGTTGCATTATATTCTACAGAATTATCAAATATTCAACTGATTATTAATGAAGCAATTCGCTTAAATAAGAAAATTGCGCTTATCGGAAGAAAAGCGCAAAGATTGTTATTTATCGCTGAAATGATGGGTTATGTTAAAATTCCTGAAAAAAGCTTAGTTAACCTAAAGTACATTGATAGTGAAAATAATAATGAGTTTAATGATGTTGTCTTCTTGGTAACTGGTGAACGTCACGAACCATTTTTCATGTTACAAAGAATGGCCAAAGGTTATGATCGTTTAGTTAAACTGATTTCTACCGATTTAGTGATGATGTTGTGTCCGCCTTTAGTAGGAACTGAAAAAATCGCTGCTAAGACCTATGATGCTCTAGCTAAACTTGATGTTGAACTAGTAAAAGTTAAAAAGGACTATTTCTCTCGTTTCCATGCATCAGTTGATGATGTTAAGTTCATGTACACAATGTTAAAACCAAAATACATTATTCCGATTAATGGCGAATATCGTCAGTTATTAACACAAGCCAATATAGCAAAAGAATATGGCTATAACGAAAATTCAGTATTTTTACTTGATAACGGAGAAGTGATTTCTTTTACAAACGGTCAAAAGGACCGATATCATGACATGGTAGAAAATGGAACAATTATGGTAGATGGAACTTTTGAAATTGACGTTAATGACCAAGTGTTAAAAGAAAGAGAACTGCTCGCTGAAGATGGATTCTTGTTAGTTATCGCAAA
>JBAYQC010000020.1:0-16099 GCA_041677365.1 Candidatus Izemoplasmatales bacterium
CTATCAAAACCTTGAGTAATTAATTCAGGATTAAACTCATATAGTAAAAACTGTTGGAATACAGCACCTAATGAGATTGGTATTAACATCAAAAACGAAAACTTAAGCGCTGAATCCATTGATAATTTTCTTTTTAACCCAACTGCAGTTGTTGTTCCTAGTCTGCTTAAGCCCGGCATGATTGTTATCACTTGAATTAAACCGATAACAAAGGCATCAGCATTGGTCAATTTAGTTTGAACATGATAATTAGTAATATTTCTAACCAAATAAAGGATCGTCGCAGTCATCAAAGCCCCAACGCCCATAAAGATAAAAGGATTCTTTTCATAATTAGGCATTATTAAAAGGTTCAAAAAATAACCGAATATAACTAAGGGAATAATCCCAATCACCAATTTAAATACATAATTAAAGTTTTCTTTAACGCTTTCCTCTTGATCTTTTTTAAATAAATATTTAAAAGTATCGATTATCAAAATTTTAATTTCTTTTCTAAAAAAGTATATAAGCGCAATCATCGAACCGAAATTTAAAATAATCGCAAAAAGACCAGAAGTATCAACCTCAAGTTTGAACATCTCTTGAAGAAAGGCAACTTGAGCGCTTGATGATATTGGGAGTACTTCAAAAATTCCTTGAATAATGCCTAATACAATATATCGAATAAATTCTAAAATTATTGTCATAATTTAGTCTCTTTTCTAAAGCACAAACAAAAATATTGCTAACAAGCCGATTCCAAAACAGTAATAAGAAAAATATCTTAGTTTTCCACTTCTGAAAATATTAAATATTAACTTATAAGCAATATAAGTAGCGATCATTGCAGCTACAAACGCAATCGAATAATACAAATATTCAACACTAGCAGTTGTAGATGTTGCATCTTTTAAATCAAATAACAATAAAATAATACCTGCAAAAGAAATCGGAATATACATCAAAAAAGAAAAGTTTAAAGCTGAATCAATTCCATGCTTTCTTTTTAAGGCTGTTGAAGTTGTCATCCCAGATCTACTTACTCCGGGAAAGATTGCTACTGCTTGACCGATTCCAATATATAAAGAATCTAGCCAACTGATTTTAGTTTTTTGATTATGAAAATGCTCAGAACTGACATAGAACAATACCGTAGCGGTGACTAAAAGACCGATTCCAGCTAATAACAATCCATATAACTCTGTCCAATTCTCAATCACCGGTTCTAATAACAACCCGATGATTCCAGCAGGTATAGAAGCTAAACCAATTTTCAATACATATTGAAAATTTTGCTTATTTTCTGGTCTTTGTTCTTTCTTAAATATATAGATAAAAAAGGACTTAATCAAATCAATTAATTTCTTAAAATAAATAATAATAAAAGCAAATAATGAACCTGTATTTAACAACAATAAAAACATTACGTTATTATCAACATTAACATTAGCTAAAGATTTGAATAACTCCACATGTCCGCTTGAAGATATTGGTAATACTTCAGTTACTCCTTGAACTAAACCTAAAAACAAATACTTGAGCAACTCAATGATGCTGAACCCCATAAAATTTCCTCCACATGTAATATAAAAGAAAAAGCCAAGTGCTTTATTTGGCTTTTCCAATCAAAAGCATTTCTTTACTTAAATTCTGTCATCCATAAACCATGGATATTGCAATACTCGTAAACCTTAATTTCTTTAGAAAAATCTACATAAAAGTCAGCTTCTGGCTTATCTTCAGGATTAAATGTCTTAACATAATACTTATCGCCATTTTCGATGAAGATCCATTGAATAAAATGTTTTTCAGTCATAGGGTGAGGTACTGATCCTACTTTTACACTAATTTGATTCTCACTGATTTTTTCAACAACAGGTAAATGTTTTTCATTTCCTTCTTCAGACTTTTTTGGTTCTAAAAGAATCATTTCTTCGTTGCAACAAACCAAAGTTGAATCTACTGGATAAGTGTAACAAATTCTCTTGCAAATCTCGCAATAATAAATATTCATACAATTCCTCCTTATTTAATTTATCTTAACATAATTCTATCATAAATGATTAGTAAATTAAAGTTGATTTAATAAAACTAAAATGAGTAAAAAACAGAAGCTAATAAACTTAGCTTCTGTCAGAATGTTTTATTCTACTGCTGGTCCTTGCATGATTACATCAATAGCATCCATAATATCATTGATTCTAGTAATTTGTGCTTCAGTTAGATTAGTTGAATCAAAGCTTGATACTTCTAAAGCAATTGTATCAACATAAGCTCTAGCTTGAATTATAAGGTCAATGTCAAATGGTACTAATTCATTATCTACGAATACTGGTAAACTAAACATTGTATCTAAACCAGTTATCAAAGTATTAATATTGGTATTATTATCAGTTGAGTCTTGCATGAATCCGTAATAAATAGAAACGATTTCTACGAAAGCGAAATGTCCGCCGGTGTCATAGATTGCTTCCATATTAGTTCCAAAAGCAGTTTCGTAGTTATTTGCATATTCAAGGAAAATATCTTCTTCATCTAAATAAGCAAATAAACTCTGGATTAAATCATATTGTTCTTCTGAAGTTGTTGTCAAGAATGCTTCAATAGCCATTAATATATCATCCATAAATACCGGTTGATCACCAAAAATTGTTGGCATGATTAATGAAAGTGAATCAAAAAGTAATGATCTTACTTCTTCAAATTCCGCCATGGTTCTTTGACTAGCTACAGAATTTAAAATGTAAAATACTTGATCGAGAATTAATAATGTATAGTGTTGATTATAATATTGGTATTCTAATTCATTCCAAACTGGATTTTCATAGAAACCTTGTTCCCAATCTCCTCTTTCAGCGGCTATTAGAATAATTTCCCCTTCTGAAGCTACTAGAGCATCAAGAATTTCATCTGTAGCGTCATCGAGAATTAACATTAAATCCATCATTCTCTCAAAGGTTAACATTGATAAGTCGAAAGGTGTTTCTTGTTCTAACAACATCGCTTCTAAAGAATCGATTGCATCATTGAACATTGTTTCTTTTTCTGTTTCAGTATAAATATTACTCATCTGAGTTTTTAAAGCTGCTACTTCTACTTTATCAAAGAAAGTATCAAAGATATTTAAGAATAAAACTGCCATATGAGCGCTCTTCATATTTTCTGAATCAGTACTAATAGCGATTTCCTTAAAAGTTTGGAAGTCAGCTTGACTAATAGTATCCATAAACTCAATACCTAATTCAAAACCAACCAACATTGAAGCAGCTAGCTTTTCTGGAGCTGCTAACTTAGCCATTTCTAAACCTTGATTTTCAGCGATAAGATCCATAAAAGTAAATAAAGTCTGTGTAACCAAGGCTAAATCAGCTTGAGAAGGCATTGATTCAGTTAGAATATAAACGATTTCATCCTTGATTAAAACCAATTCAGAAACATTCAAACTAGCAGCGTCTACAGTCATAGCTAAATTATCTAGATATGTGATTAAATTAGCAGAAACTAAAGATTCAAACTCCATCAGATAATCGATAACAATCATAATTGTCATAATTACATCTTCTTCAGAAAGAGCAATCTGAGCCTTGATATCTTGAACCATAACGATTTCAGCTTGAATTTCTGTAACCATTTCTTGATAATAATAATCCTCAGGATACATAGTAAGCATATCTTGATAATAAGTAAGGTCTGTTTGTAAACTTAAGATTTCGTCATCTAAAGCTTGTGGTAATACATGAATAACCAAAGCGCTAATCAACGGTTCTAAATTATCCATAGATCCTAACATAGTATCTAATGAAGTATAGATAGAGTCGATATCAGTTGCAGTTTCCATAGAACTCATGAAACCTGTAACAGCTAAATTCATTGCACTAAATTCTGTTGTTAACATTCCTTTATTAACCAACTCTGTAGCGAATTCATCACCAAATGGCATCATACTACCAGAAACAGCTAATTTCATTGAAGCTATTTCATCCTCAGAATTAGCCACATAAGCAACTTGAGCACTTTCTGCTGAATCCATCATTCCCGCTGGGGCTTCAGCTACTACAGTAAATACTATCCTTGATTCAGTTGTAACGGTGAATGTATAAGTGTTAGTAGTTACATGTGCTACTTCTGTGCCATCGGCGTAAACATAATAACCTACAGCATCATCTACTGCGTCCCAAGTCAAGACAGTATCTGTTAAAACTAAATTTTTAGGATAATCTATTTGTGAGAGTACCCCAGTAGTTGTCTCGGTTTGGGTACCTTGAGTGTCATCTACAGTTGTAGTTTCAGTTGTAGAACTTGTGTTTTGGGTATTAATCGTTGAAGATAATTCTCCGTTACAAGCGATTAAACCAAAACTAAATAAGAGTAAGAAAATTAGGCTTAAAACTTTTTTCATAATAAATTTCCTCCTTTTAAAGTTTTTTATCTTAACTTTTATATGTATATTATACTACTTTTTAAAAAAATATAGTAGATATATCATTATAATACAAATCTAATACATTTTAATTGTATCACTGATTCTAGCATTCTTAATTAATCGGTTGTAATAAATGACGCTCAAGAAAGAACTTAAATAAATTAAAATTAGTGCTATTATTACTGAAGATATGTTTGCGGTTAAATGTTTATAATAATTGAAAAATAACAAAAGATAACGAAAATACTCTGAGAATATTAGCGTTACTATTATTCCAACTAAAGTAAGAATAATTAAAATTAATAAATACTCTTTCAAACCATCCTTCAAGAAAGCTTTGCTGCTTTGTCCTAAAACTTTTATCTTCATCAAATCCTTCTTTGCAGCGTAAAATCTCAAAGTAGTATTGTTAAATATTACTAATAAATAACTGAGAATAACAAATATAAGAATTACGGTAAAGAGCATTAAAATATTTTCTGATAACACTATCTCTTGATTTAAATATTCATTAACATCGATTATATAGTACATTTTTGAACTGTATTGTTGAATTAAATTTGACATTAAGATATTAGGAGCGTCATCCTTAATCACAATTGAATTATAATTTAAACCAACTTCATCATGTATGTCAGCTAAGTTTGAATAAACAAAATGCTCATACTCAATATCAATAAATCCAGCAAGAATAAACTTCTGGTTTTTTATCTCAGGAGATAAATCAATGGTAATAATTTGTCCTTCTTCTAAACCGTAAGTATATTTATAATTTTTTGACACCATAATAAACGGTAACTCATCGGTTAAATAATCTGTATTTTCAATCATCAGATCAAAATCAATATATTCCTCGACATCATCATAGCTAATGGAATAAAAACTTTTTATAAAAACTTTTTTTTCATCAATATCATTAAGATAAATGCCATCAAACATAATTGCTGGATCAGCATAATCAGCTTCTAATTTTAAATCATTAATTAAATCATCAGAGTAATCATTGATATTAACTATTTGCAAATCGTAGTTGTTAAAACTTTTAAAATTTTCTAATTCATTAACAAAGAACATTCTTGCTGTCAACATAATCATCAAAACCATAAAGGTAATGAAAATTACATTAAGTGATTGTTGAGCATTTTTATTTTCTGATAGTTGTTTAAGATTATAAATTACAAAACTGGACTTTCTTCTTTTAAATATCCTTATCGATATTCTAACTAAGTACTTAATTGTAATAAGCGCTAAAACAAAAGTAAAAACAGTAATTATCAATGCTTGAATTTGATAATTAAAGGGTTTGAATAATCCAACTAATAACAAAATTAAAATCGAGAATATGAATATAATAAATCTAATTTTTTCCGTGCTGACTAAGCTAGAAGAAAACTTAGTCAAACGTTTTTTATCATACCTTCTCAAATACATAAGATTTCTAAAGATGATTAAAACCGTTAAAACAGTAGTTGAAGAAATAATAATTAAAGGGTCAACAATAATTATTTCTTTCACCCCATAAAAACTAGCCCCAACATAAATTATTATATGAGCTAAAAATACCCCTATAAAAAAACTAATTATTCCATAAAATAACCACTGATAAAAAACAATTTTTATACCAAAACGCTTCGTTCCACCCAAGGTTTTTACTACATCAACCTCTTGGAACACATCTCTTAAAACAATTAAGAATAATGAATTAAGCACAAATATCAATGATAACAACACTACTATCGCGACAAGTAAAATCATGGAAATATACTCCCTGATTAATGCTTCAATTCGTTCCTCATCAACTGTGTATCTAATCAGATAATTTTCGTAATTAGTATCAGTTTTTAATCTTTCATAAGTAACTTCTGGGTTTGTACTCTTTATATAAATTGTATTACCGATATTATCTAAACTACTTAAACCATAAAAATAATCGAGAATATAAGCTTTATTAACCAAAATACTATTTTGCGAAAAAACACCCGTTTCATCCAAAATATCTTTTATGATTAAATCCAATTCCTGATTATTAACCACAATATTGATATTGTCACCAATCACTAAATCGAACCTTTTTGCATAGGTGTTTGTTATGATTATTTCATTTTGATTTAAATTGATTCTTTTGTTAAAGAATATTTCAAAATCACTGTTGGAAGCCGCAAATATTTTTGAATAAAAATATTCTTCTTCAACCTCACTTAGAACCTGAAGATTAAAGAAAGCTAACGCTTCAACTTCAGGGTAATCTCCATCAATAAAACGTTTGTTGACAAGTCTCGCATCAGAGTATTCATCATAACTGATAACTATATCGATATTAGGGTAATCATCTTTTGCTTCTAAAGTGAAAATATCTTTATATATCGATTTGATACCTAACATTAGCATAAAGATCGCAAAAACAAGTGATAATGTAATTATTATCACTAAAGAAGTTTTCTTATTTCTAGTAATATTTCTTTTAGCGAGCAATAAGCTAAAACTATCTTTCAACAATCTCACCATCTACTAACATAATTTTTTTATTGGAAAAACGTAAATAATCTTCATTATGAGTTACCAAAACAATTGTAACCTGATGTTTCTGATTTAACTCTTGTAATAACTTCATAATTTCTGAGCCTTGTTTTTGATCAAGGTTACCTGTAGGTTCATCAGCGAAAATAATTTCCGGATTATTTACAAGCGCTCTAGCAATAGCAATTCTTTGTTGCATACCACCAGATAATTGTTCAGGATAATGGTCTTTAAATTCCCACATATTAACCATTTTTAATAAATCTTCAATTCTTGATTCATCAGTTTTATCCGCAATAACATTAGCTAATAAAACATTTTCATAAGCGGTTAGATTGGGGATCAGATTATAAAACTGAAAAACAAATCCCAAATTATGTTTACGCAGATTACTCAAGTTTTTCTCTGATAATTCACTGATATTTTGTTGATTAAAAATAATCTCCCCGCTATTAATCGGCTCAATTGAACTCATGCAGTAAAGTAATGTCGTTTTCCCTGAACCAGAAGGACCAACAATACCTAAAAAGTCACCTTTTTCAACAGTAAAGGAGATGTTTTTTAAAACTTCAGTTTTAACTTGGTTGGTCTCATAAGTTTTGCATATATTCTTAGTTTGTAAAATTACCATATTTTTCTCACCAATCACATCATTAATTTAACTTAATAATATCATTAAGCGAAAGGTTTTACAACGGCAAAGAAAAAACCCAATTTTTTGGGTTTTAATCTTTTATTTTACATTTAACATGATTGGTTTCATATCTTAACCAAATAAAACCACCTATTAACAATAACAATGCTAATAATTTATAAGGGAACCCGGCTAAGGGTAAAGCCGCAACAGCAAAGGTAATTCCTATAGTTGAAAAGAAAGCAATGACACATGGTGTACAACCATAAGTAAGCATTCCAAATATCACCGCAAAACCTGACATGAAAGAGCCTTTACCTTCTTTACCAGTTAGTTTAACTAAAGCTGTTGATATGTTCCACATAAG
Source organism: Candidatus Izemoplasmatales bacterium (assembly GCA_041677365.1). Classification (GTDB taxonomy): domain Bacteria; phylum Bacillota_I; class Bacilli_A; order Izemoplasmatales; family Hujiaoplasmataceae; genus UBA2289. The sequence continues at coordinate 7,924 of JBAYQC010000020.1, forward strand.
CGCAGAAATAAAAGCCATTATTAGATTAAGTAAGATGTTTGCTATAACTAATAAAATACCGTATTCTTCAATCATAACTTGATAACCGATATTTAAGTAATCTAAGAGAATATAAAGTCCCATGAACAAAGTAAAAACAATTAATCCTTGAATAATATATTTCTTTTCTTTTTGCATCGAAAGTATTGTTTGAAACATAAGTCTTCCATCCTTTTATATTGATATAAAAATTATAACATACAAAAGAATTATGTTTAAATTATATGCTTACACCAAGAACCTTCATTGTTTCTTGATATACTTTGTATATTTCTTGAAAAGACAAGGTTGATTCTGCTAAATTTTTTCCATGATTAATAGCGTCGATAATCGTACGGTCATATCTAATGCGACCAACATAATTGTAAGAATTCTCATTAACATAGTTGATGATTTCATCAGTTAATTCTAAATTTAAGTCATATTTATTAACACCAACAGCTATCGGTATTTTAAAACTGTACGCTGTTTTAATTATCCTTTTTAAATCTAAAATTCCTGACATTGAAGGTTCTGCAACTAAAAGAATCAAATCAACACCAGACATTGAAGCAATTACAGGACAACCAATCCCTGGAGGCCCATCAATTATAACAAGATCTTTTTCTTTAATTTCTGTTTCTAACTGTTTTTTAACTTTCGTAACTAATAATCCCGAGTTACCGCTACCCATTTTAAGTTCTGCAGTTGCGAAAACTCGTTTGTTTGAAAATAATGAAATCTCTCCATCTTTAGATTTAACTGGTGATATTGCATTTACTGGACAGATCATTTCACATACTCCACAGCCTTCACAAAGAAACTTATTGATATAGTAATTCCCATCCTTAATTTCGATAGCGTTAAAACGACAGTTTTCTTTACAAAGGTTACAGTTAATACAAACATCTTGATCAATGATATACTTATCAAGACCATAATAATCCTCAGTTTTACTCGGAATATTAAGTTGTGATACAAGGTGTAAATTCGGTGCCTCAACATCACAATCAGCGAATACTCTAGCCTCAGAAATTTTGATAAAATTAGAAGCGATAGTGGTTTTTCCAGTTCCACCTTTACCGCTCAATATCAATAGTTTTTTCATAACTTATCACCGAAAATTTTACTTATTATATCTTCGAAACACCCCTTAAATTTAGGATTCTTAACGACAATTTCTCCTAATGAGTTTAAATATCCCATTTCTTTGTCGAAAGGAATTCTCGACAAAACATTTATAGAATTTACTTTAGCATAATTATCAATAATATCCGAGTCACTAGCTTTATTGATAACTAACCCAACCTTTTTATTAAATACTTGAGTTAGTTCATAAACCATTTTTAAATTATGCAAGCCAAAAACAGTAGGTTCCGCAACCAAAATACAATAATCTACATCCCTTATGCTTTCCATAACACTGCAGCCATTACCAGGAGGACAATCAATTAAAACATCTGAAACTTCATCCTTGGTTTTTTCAACAAGTTCTCCAATGATTTTAACTCCAGTTTCTTCTTTTATGTTCAAAACTCCCATAACAATGTGATGACCTTCATATTCAGTTTCTTTAATCTTACCAATAGCTTTTTTTGTTTCTGTTATTGCACCTACTGGACAGACTATCTTACATCCACCACAAGAATGACAAAGTTGAGGAAACAATCTTACCTTATCTAAAATAAGCGCAAGCGCATTAAATTTGCAGAACTCACTACATTTACCACATAAAATACATTTATCGTGATCTATTACTGGTATATCTACAGATACAGATTCTTCTTTGTATTCGCCTTTAAAATATACCTGACCATTAGGCTCTTCAACATCACAGTCATAATAACTGGCATTTTTAATCAAATATGCCAAATTAACCGAGACAAATGTTTTGCCTGTACCACCTTTACCACTTAAAACAGCAATTTTCATCTTAGAACAATTCCTCTAGTTCTCCATTTAAATAATGCGCAATATTATCTTTTACAATTTTATCAGTGGATTTATACATTTTCACTTTCCCTTGTAATAACTCTAAGCTTTTATCTCCGACTCTTGGAGTAATTATAACGTCTGCTTTTTGATTCAAAATAAACTCTGCGGTTTTAATCCCTACGCCATGAGGACTTTCTAAGTTTTTATTAACGTATACTTTGCCTAATTTTGTATCAGTATCGTATACATAGAAATAATTTGCTCTACCAAGATTTTCAGAAATAAAAGATTTTTCACCACTTGTTTTTGTAGGTAATACAATAATCATAATTTTTCTCTCCTTTAAAATGCGAATAAGCGACAGTAAATGTCGCTTAATCACTTTATTTGTCTGAAACTAATTTGTTAATATCTTTGATTCTTGACTCTAACACTTCTTTTTCCCTTAACAATTCTTCTTTTGAAGCTTCAGGATTTTGATAATATCTATTTCGATAACCCATTCCATTACCATATCCTAATCCACTTCGACAATTGCCCATTCTTCTTCCTGTTAAAGGTCCAAAACCGTTAGGTCCAGTGCCATCTCTTCTCGGCATAGTGTTCACCTCCGTTTTTGACATATGTCAATAACTACACCTTAATTATAGCACTCTAAAATCATTTGTCAACTACTTTCTTACAAAAGGCATTGACATACATCTAGGGCCACCTCTACCTCGAGAAAGCTCACTAGAAGGCATTTTATGAATTTTAATTCCGTGTTCTTCTAATAATTTATTTGTGATATGATTTCGTTCATAAACGATAACTTCTCCTGGTCTAATTACTATTGTATTAGCACCATCATTCCATTGTTCGCGATCACTAGAAACTGGATCATCTTCTCCACCACAAGGAATCAAAGTAATCGGTTTATTTAAATACTTTTCAAGAATTTCATCTAACTTACCTTCTATTGGAACTACAATTAACTTAAAGTTTTTTTCTTTTGAACGAGTAATCTCATAAGCTCTTATAGCGTGTCTTAATTCTTGATGAATTAGAAATTTATCATGATCTACTTGAGTAAAGACTGTATCCAAATGCATAAAAGCTCTGCTCTTAGGAATATCAAAAGCTATAACTGTATGATATGAAGTTTCATTAAAGTAGAAAAGGTTTTTAGCTAATTTTTCAATCGCAGCTGGATGAGTTCTTTCTGAAACTCCAACAGCTAATATTTCATCACTTAAAACCAAGACATCACCGCCTTCAATTGTTGGAATCATCTGGCGATTATAATAGTGAGGAATATCTTGACTACCGTAAATTGGATGATACTTAAATATATATTCTCCATAAATAGTTTCTCTTGATCTAGTTATTGAAAACATTTTTGAAATTGATACTCCATGACCAATTACTGTGAATGGATCACGAGTAAAATATAAATTCGGCATTGGATCAGTAACAAAAGGATAATCTCTTATATGATCTGATAAGGTTCTTTTAGTGAAATTAGGAACCTCATCCTTTCTGATTCCCGCCATAGTTAAGCTAACCATTTCTTTGGTTGAAGACATCTTACTTAAAAGATCGTAAACCAATTCTTTTAAAGTATCACTAGTAACCGAAGCTTCATCAATGAATTGATTGATGAAGTTCTTTTTAACTTCAGCGTTAGTATCTAAAGATTCAGCTACTAAGTCAACTAAATATAATACTTCTACGCCATTTTTTCGAAAAATATCTGCAAAAGCATCGTGTTCTTTTTGGGCTAAGTCCAACCAAGGAATATCGTCAAAAAGAAGTTGATTCAACCATTTAGGAGTTAAGTTTTCTAACTCTCTACCCGGTCGATGCAACAGCACTTTTTTTAATTCTTTTATTTCTGATTTAACATTTAGCAAAGCCATAAAATACCTCGTTTCCTATTCTACTGGTTTAAAAAGAGCAGTGAAGTGTCTAAGAATCGGAGATTCATAAACAAACTCTAAACCTTTTAATTCTGGGCCTTTTTTAGCAACTTTTATCAATGATTCAGCCACATAATTCAAATGTTCAAGTGTATAAGTTCTTCTAGGAATAGTAAGCCTTAAGAACTCTTTATCTGCCTTTAAATTTTCTAAAGTATCTGGGTCTCTTCCCAATAACAATGAGCCAATTTCTACAGCTCTTATTCCGCCTTCTAAGTAAAGTTCGTTACAAACAACTTGAGCGGGAAATTGATCATATGGTATCTGTGGACAAATAGCTCCGCAGTCAACAAACACCGCATGGCCTCCAGTAGGATATTGAATCGGTACGTTGCCTGCTCTTAGTTTATCTCCTAAATATCTAACTTCATCTAAACGGTATTGAAGATAATCTTCATCCAAAGCTTCTTTTAAACCAATAGCTAATGCATCCATATCTCTTCCGGCAAGTCCACCATAAGTTGGGAATCCTTCCATAGGAATGATTCTAATTTGACAAGCTTTATATAGATCTTCATCATCCTTTATCGCAATTAAACCACCGATATTAACCAAGCCATCCTTTTTACTACTCATCAAGAATACATCAGCTAAAGCAAAGGTTTCTAAAGCGATTTCTGAAACCGAACTGTTTTTATAAGCAGTTTCTCTCAGTTTAATAAAATAAGCGTTTTCTGCATATCTAGCTCCGTCGATAACCACAGTTATTCCATGCTTTTTAGCAATTCGAGAAACTTCTTTCATATTTTCAAGTGAAACCGGTTGTCCTCCAGCAGAATTATTGGTGATTGTCATAATGATAGCAGCTATGTTTTCAGCCTTCTTTTCTTCAATTAACTTAGCTAATTTTTCTAAATCAAAATTGCCTTTGAAAGGAAAGTCTAAATCTAAATCAAAACACTCCTTACAAACACAATCAATCGCTCTTCCACCCGCTAACTCAACATGCGCTCTAGTCGTATCAAAATGAATATTTGAAATAACAAACATGCCTTTGCGTTTGATTAAAGCAGGAAGCGCAACCTGTTCAGCACCTCTACCTTGATGAGCGGGTATGACATATTTGTATCCAGTAATCTCTTTTACAGTTTTTTCTAAGCGATAAAAACTTCTTGAGCCTGCATAAGCTTCATCTCCCATCATCAATGCTCCCCATTGAAAATGTGACATAGCTCCAGTTCCCGAATCGGTTAAAAGATCGATGAATACATCTTCTGATTTTAACCTAAAAGGGTTAAAACCTGCTTCTTTTAGCCTTTTTTCTCTTTCTTCTCTGTTGATAAGTTTAATCGGTTCCACCATTTTAATTCTAAATGGGGGTAAAGAATATTTGTTCATCTTGTCCTCCTCTTTCATTAATCATATTCAATTGTAAGCCCTTACTTAACTCCCTTCAATTATACTATAAAAGCAAAGCATAGTAAACGAATATTTAAAATGAAAAAAGATTAGGAACCTAATCTTTTTCTTTAAATATTATATTTCGGTGCAGCTTATAAATCCCAATCATATGTCCGATATTGCCTTCACCTGCAAAGCGTGAAACATCAAAGAAGTTTTCTTCTAGACTCATCCACTCGAGTTCGTGAATCTCTTTAACTAACTTAACTTCCTGAGATAATTTCCCAATAAAGACCATCATTTTCATATCTATAGGATGCCACAAAAAATCCATAAACTTGAATAATTCTACATCCTTTTTTTCAATACCAGTTTCTTCATATAACTCGCGATAAGCACTCTCAAAAAAATCCTCTCCTGTTTCTACCTTTCCACCAACTAAATTGTAAAGGCCTTTATAAGGATCTTTTGAGCGATAGCACATTAAAACCTTATCTTCATTTTTATTCAAAATAATAATTAAATTAAACAACTGCATAAATTACCAAATCCAATTATAAATTAATACTGTGAGTAACGAAATACTTGATGATAGGAATGTTCCCCAAATCAAATCAATGATTGTAACTGTTATCGGCCAATCTTTCAAGGTTGCAAGATTGGTTAAATCATAAGTTGCATAGGTCATAAAACCAAAAAACGCTGCGATCAAAACAACTTTACCAATATCATTAGCAGCCACAGCATCTTTTATAAAAAATACTAAACCAGCAATAAATAAAAGATAAAAAATTCCCGCTGCAATAAAGTTTGGTTTTTCAGCCATTAAGTGTCCAATTTGTGCCTTATAGAACTTAGGAGCAATTAACCCTAACCATAAAGCATCAATAGCTATAAATATTACAAAAGCAACAATATACATTTTAAAAAAAGTCATTATCTGTTCTCCTTTTCAATTTTATTCATTTTTTCTACATAATCATCAATAGCAAACTTTCGTTTTAAACCATTGGCATTCATATATCTAAGTTTACCAAAAATATCTCTTTCAGTCCAAGCACGATCATGCTTACCAAAACACCAAGCCACACCACAATATCCATTAGGGGTTAATCCATCAGTAAAATAATAATTGTTAAGTTCAATTGCGGTCTTAAAAGCTTCTTCATAAGTTTTAGACCACTCAATAATTTTCTTACACCAATACATCCGCATATAAGAATGCATCTTTCCTAAATAAACCATTTCTTTCATTGCGGCGTTAAAGTAAGGATCATGAGTTTTAAAACTCAAGTAATCTTCTTTTGTATATAAATACTCTCTTTCATCCTTAAGATGTTTTTCCATCGTCATATAAGCCCAATCATAAGTCATATATTTAAATTCATCATAAGTGGGGTTATAATAGACAAAATTATAAGCTAGTTCTCTTCTAACAATTAATTCTTCAAGGAATGAATCCTTATTCTCACCTTTTATTTTAGCCATTCTATTATAAATAGATACTGGAGAAATAAAACCATATTTTAAATAGGGACTCAAATTTGAAGTCAGTTCAAGTGATGGATCATTATGCAAATCATACTTATCCAATTTGTTATCAATGAAATCATCTAAAGTTTTAAAAGCCAAATTCTCACCAATTGATTTTTTCGCTTCAATTAAAACTTCTTCACGATACTCAGATAACAATTTATTAATTTTCGGTCTAATGGTTCTAGCTGAATATTCCTCTTTGTCAGAAGCCATTCTCACTGGAACAAATACATTGCCTTCTATAGTGAAAAGGTTAACTTGATGTTTTAAAGCCATTTCTTTAATAATCCCATAATATTCAATATCAAAACGCAAATAGGCTTTGTCGATAAAAATTGCATTATTATCTCTAATAATTGTACTTAAATCTTGGTTACGATTTATCCACTGTACATTCTTAGAATATTCTAGCAATTTATCACTTAAATCTCTTGTGTTTTCAATAAAGTATTTTTTATTTACTTCATTAAGCTCATAGGGTTCAACAATATATATGTTTAAGCTTAAGCTATTAGTTTTAGCGAAATTAATCGCTTCCGCTAAAGTGTAATTATTATAAACTCTGAAGCTCTTTGTCATAAAATAAACACATTTGTTATTTTTATTGGGATAATCAAGAATTTGATTTTTTCTACTCATTATTGCTTTGGAAACCAAGGGATAAATGCGTTAGTCTTTTCTGCATACTCGTCCCATCCAGGGGTCTCTTTCATCTTTCTTTCTAGCATTGGTACGCCGCTAACAAATCTTAATAAGAATGTGATAGTTACTGGTGAAATCACCGCAAGATATTGCCAAACGCTATTTGCTGATACTGATATTACGATAATAAACAATCCCCACCAAATAACGGCTTCGCCAAAATAATTTGGGTGGCGGGTATATTTCCATAAACCTGTAGTCATTAATTTTTGGGTTTTATTTTTATTGGCAATATGCATTTTAAGTTGATGATCACCAACAACTTCAAAGACATATCCTACTAACCAAACGATGCTTCCGATGATAAATAAAATCCAATTGGGTGAATTAGCTGTAAAACTTGTGGTATTAACCCAGAAAACTCCTAACCCAACAACAAACATAAAAAGACCCTGTAACATGAAAACTTGTAAGAATGCTCGGGGTACTACCCATTTACCCCATTCGTCTCGCCATTTCTTGTAGCGAAAATCTTCTTCAGCAAAAATATTTCTTTTTAATATGTGATAGAAAAGTCGAAGTCCCCAAAAACTGACTAAGATATTAACAACTATTCTCAGCCAATCATATTGACCGTTAATAAAAAAGAGTGTCCATGCAGTAATAACAAAACCTAATCCCCAACCGATATCAACTATACTGTTGTTTTTGATTATTGTAGCTACGATAAAGAAAACCATAAAATA
>JBAYQC010000021.1:0-15246 GCA_041677365.1 Candidatus Izemoplasmatales bacterium
GAAGTGGAAATTAGAAGTTTAATTAAAGATTTTTCTTTGTCGAGTGAGATTAATTACACAGAAGCGCAATTAAAAGCAATCTACACTAGTTTAACTAACAATTTTTCGATCGTTACTGGCGGACCTGGAACAGGAAAAACGACAGTGATTAAAGGAATAGTTGAAACTTTTATAACCCTGCATAATTATCAAAATAAAGATATGATAAAACTAGCCGCGCCAACAGGAAAAGCAGCGAAAAGACTTTCAGAAGCTACTAACTTTTCTGCCACGACTATTCATAAACTTTTAGGCTATGATTTCACCGGTAATTTCAAATATGATGAGCACAATCTAATTGAAGCGAGATTAGTCATAATTGATGAGGCTTCAATGTTAGACTGTCTGTTAGCTAAAAGACTTTTTCAAGCGATTAAGTTAGGCACTAAGGTTATTTTAGTTGGTGATGCTAATCAATTACCTTCAGTGGGACCTGGAGATGTTTTAAATGATTTGATTAACTCCGATTTGTTTAATACGGTAAAACTCGATTTAATTCATCGTCAAGCGAGCGATTCTAAAATCATTTCTTTAGCCTATGATATTCTTAATAAAAATATCAATGAGGATTTCTTTCATAACTATTCTGATCGAGAGTTCATTAATGCGAATGACCAATTTATCGGATCAAGAATTATTGAAAGAATCAATTATCTGGTTAAGGACGGCTATAGTTTGATTGATGATATTCAAGTGCTTATACCTGTCTATAAAGGTTATAATGGGATTGACCGGATTAATTCACTTATTCAGTCGAGTTTTAATTCCGCTAATAAGCAATTTTCATTAAAATATCGAGATAAGGAGTTTTGGTATAACGATAAAGTTATGCAACTGGTTAATCAACCGGAAGATAATATAATGAATGGAGATCAAGGAGTAGTTGTTGGGATTACTGATAACGATGAGTTAATCGTTGACTTTAGCGATAATTTAGTTAAATACAATCTTAAAGATTTAGATAATTTGACCTTAGCTTATGCAGTTTCTATCCATAAGTCTCAAGGCTCTGAGTTTAAAGGGGTTATTTTACCCTTAAGTAAGGCTTACACAATCATGTTGCGACGGAAATTGTTATACACAGCTGTTACAAGAGCTAAGGAGAAGCTTTATCTAATCGGCGATTTTGATGCTTATAAACGAGGGGTTTTAGGAATAGATCGTAAACGAAAAACGCAATTAAACCGATTTTTATCAGAAGAAGTTAAGAATAATTCATCTACACAAGTAAAAATCAGCGATTTTTTGTAATTTGTTTGCAATAACTCAGAAGATATTGTATAATATCTTGCGTAAATCGATGACGAAGATTAGTAATAAATTATTTATAAAGAATAGAGAGTTTAGGGTTGCTGAAACTAAACATAAGTAATTTGTGAAGCTGCTTCTGAGAGGTAGAAAAAATACCCGTTATTGACCTGCGTTAAGGGTCTCATGAGTGCTAGCTAATGCTAGAATTAAGGTGGTACCGCGTTTAATCGTCCTTTGATATTTTAGGGGCGGTTTTCTTTTTTTTAAAAAGTCAAAAAGAGGTGAGAATTAATGAAATATTTAACTGGAAATGAAATCAGACAAACTTGGATAAGGTTCTTTAAGGACAAACATCACGCTGTTGAAGAGGGTGCGTCTTTAATTCCAAATAATGATCCAACACTTTTATGGATGAATTCTGGAGTAGCGGCTTTAAAGAAATATTTTGATGGGAGAGTAGTACCTAAGAACCCAAGAATCGTTAATATTCAAAAATGTATCCGTACTAACGATATTGATAATGTCGGAAATACAGCTAGACACCACACGTTTTTTGAAATGATGGGGAATTTTTCGATTGGTGATTATTTTCGTGATCAAGCAATTGAGTTTGGTTTTGAATTGATGACTAGTGATGAATATTTTGGCTTTCCTTTAGATAAACTCTATTTCACATATTATCCAACGGATGAAGATACATATCAACGCTGGTTGGATCTTGGAGTTAGCCCCGATCATCTGATTGCTAGTGAAGGAAATTTCTGGGAAATTGGAAATGGGCCTTGTGGACCTTGTACAGAAATCTTCTTTGATCGCGGGGAAACTTTTGGAAACTTTACCACAGAATCAATAAAGAAAGATGTGGAAAATGATCGTTATGTAGAACTTTGGAATATTGTCTTGTCTCAGTATAACGCTATTGAAGGTTTGAATAGAGAAGAATATCCTGAATTACCTTCAAAAAATATCGATACTGGAGCTGGATTAGAACGTTTTGCTTCAGTTATTCAAAACGCAAAAACTAATTTTGAAACCGATCTTTTTATGCCGATAATTGCAGAAATTGAAAAGTTATCTAAAACAAAATATCAAGGACAAAAAGCTTTTAAAGTTATCGCTGATCACATTAGAACAGTGACTATGGCTGTTAGTGATGGGGCGATGTTAAGCAATGAAGGTAGGGGTTATGTCTTAAGAAGGTTATTGAGAAGAGCGGTAAAGTATGGAAAACAATTAAAGATTACAAGACCGTTTCTAGCTGATTTGGTTGATGTGGTTGTTGAAGTGTTAAAACCATTTTATCCTTATTTAGTTAACAAAAAGGTGATTGTTAAAAAAATTGTTGCGACAGAAGAGCATAAATTTTTAGAAACATTACTATCTGGAGAACGTAAATTAGAAGAAATTATTCAAAATTCTAATGAAAAAATAATTTCTGGAGAAGCTGCGTTTTTATTATATGATACCTACGGTTTTCCTTTAGAATTAACCAGCGAATATGCTAATGAACAGGGATATGTAGTTGACACCGAAGGCTTTAAACGAGAAATGGAAAAACAAAAGGAAAGAGCAAGAAGTGCGCGAATGGACTCAGATTCAATGATGGGTCAAAATGAAGAGTTTTTGAATTTCCATCAACCAAGTAAATTTGTTGGTTATGAGAGTTTGAGCACTCGCTCAACAATCATTAAAGTTTTTTCGGAAGGTCTAGTCTTAGATGAAACTCCATTTTACGCTACCTCTGGTGGTCAGGTTGCTGATGTGGGAAGAATTTATAACGAAAAGTTTGATTTGCAAGTTAGGGATGTAGAAAAACTTCCTAACGGACAATTTTTGCATAAAGTTGATAAAGAATTATCAACTGAATATGAAGGAATGATTGTTCAAGCAAGAGTCGATGAAGATAACCGAAAGATGACAGAATTTCATCATTCAGCTACACATTTACTTTTTAAAGCTTTAAGGGATCTCTTAGGAAATCATGTTTCGCAACAGGGTTCTGAAGTAAAGGCTGATGGACTGAGATTTGATTTCAATCATTTTGAAACTATTGATGATGAGTTGATTTTAAAACTGGAAAATACTGTCAATCAGATGATTAAAGAAGAATATCCAACCAATACTAAAGTAATGACTGTAGAAGAAGCTAAAAACATGGGTGCTATTGCAGAGTTTGGTGAAAAATACGCTGATAAAGTACGAGTAATAGATTTGAAATACACCTTGGATTTATGTGGTGGAACCCATGTTAAAAATATCAGTGATATTGATAGATTTGCAATTAAATCAGTCGCTTCAATTGGTTCAGGTATTTACCGAATTGAAGCGGTGGTTAATAAAGCGGTTGATAATCTTGAAAAGAGTTTGGTGGGGTTAAATCAAGATATTGATAATTTGCTGATAAAGGCAAAGAAAATCCTTGAAGAAGCTTCAAAAGCTGATATTATGGTGGAGTTTAATTACAAACCAAGCAAGAGTAATCTAGGTAGTTATCAAGATGTTATTAATAAAAGGATAGATCTTGCTAATGCACAGATGGCGGTTAAAGAACTAGAAAAAGAATTCAAGCGTTTAAAACAAGAAAAAGTTAAAAATGAGATCATTGATTTAAGTGAATTTATCTTTGAAGATAAATTGATTGCGAAATTAACTAATGTTAGTTCTGAAGTCTTAAAACAAGTTGCCGACGATGAGATTGCTAAGGATGGAATCAATTTTATTTTCTTAGCTTCAATCGTTAATAAAAAAGTTGTTTTTGTCGCAAAAAGTTTAGATAAGACTTTGAATGCTGGTCAATTGGTAAAAACTGCAGCGCAAATTTGCGGTGGAAACGGTGGCGGTAGACCTGATTTTGCTCAAGCCGGAGGGAAAGATGTGAATAAGGTAGATCTTGCTTTAGATAAGATTAAGGAAATCATATTATGAGACATGTTGGTTTGGACTTAGGTTCAAAAACTTTAGGGATAGCCTTAAGTGACAGTTCTAATACTATCGCTTCTAAATTAACTACAATAAATTTTGCAAATAATGATTTTCAATATGCAATCGAAGAATTATTTGATATACTAAAGACGATAGAATTTAAGTGTTTCGTTTTGGGTTTACCAAAGAATATGGATGGAAGTTTGGGATTCCAAGCTCAAACATCGATTAGATTCAAAGAACTTTTAGAAGCTAAATTTAAAAAACCAGTTATTTTATGGGATGAAAGACTAACCTCAAAAATGGCTGAATCAATGATGATTACTGCAGATTTAAGCCGCAAAAAAAGAAAAACAAAAATCGATTTTGTGGCTGCTACAATAATATTACAAAGCTACTTAGATAGCAGAAAGTGAGAAAAAAATGGAACAATATGATGATACATTCATTGTAATCGACGAATTAGGAAATGAAAAAGAAGCAATTATTATTATGACTTTTGATTCTGAAGAATTTAATAAATCTTATGTGGTTTATCAAATGAAAGATGATGAAGACGAAGAATATTATGCAGCTAGTTTTGACCCTGAAGAAGGCAATGAAGGCAATTTAATTCCAATAGAAACTGATGAAGAATGGGATTTCGTTGAAGAAGTATTAGAGAGTTTCTTAGAAGAAGAAGAGGATGAATCGGTAGAAGATACTAAAAATGAATAAGTATTTAACCGATTTAAATCAAAAAGATCAGCCTGAGATTATTCAAGAGATATTGTCTCAGGCTGAAAAGTTTGAAACCCCGATAATCAGTTGGGAAGGAATTAATCTAATTGTCCAGTTGCTTAAGCTTACCAATGCGAAAAAAGTATTAGAGATTGGTACAGCGATTGGTTTTAGTGCAATATATATGTCACTTTCTACCGGAGTTGAAGTCACAACGATAGAAAGAAACGAATTTAATTATAAAATAGCTAAAGAAAACATTCTTAAAGCGAACCTTAACAATCAAATTAACCTCATAATGAATGATGCTTTAGAATATCAAACAGATGAGGTTTTTGATTTGATTTTTATTGACGCTGCTAAAGCTCAGTACTATCGCTTTTTTGAAAAATATAAAACTAATTTAAAACCCAAAGGGATTATTATCTGTGATAATCTTTTATTTCATGGGTTGGTTGAAAAACCGGAAGAATCAAGTTCAAGAAATGTTAGTCAATTAGTCAGAAAAATAGATGATTTTAACAAAAAACTTGTTAGTCATCCTGAATTTGATACTTACATTTATGAGATAGGCGATGGATTTTCAATATCAATTAAGAAATGAGGTAAGTTGATGAACATTGTTGCTAGAATAAAAAACTTATCAGAAATAAATCATCTTATCAACATCGGCGTTGATGTTTTTTTAGTTGATACCACGCTATCTGTTAGAAAAATAAATCCACAAATTTATCAAAATCTCTCAGAAATTTGTAAATATAATAAACCAGTCTATTTATCTGTAAATAAGATGATTCATGAAGATGATCTAGAAACTTTAGAAGAAATTTTCTCTCAGGCAAAAAACCTAGGTATTGATGGTTTTGTCATCGGTGATTTAACCGCAATGTTGGTCGCGAAAAAATATGATTTATTGGATAAGATTATCTATCAACCGGGAACGATGAATACCAATAGTTTTGATAGTGAGTATTTTTTTGAAAAAGGCATAAAAGGTATCACTATTTCTAAAGAGATTACATTAGAGGAAATTCAAACAATTTTCAAAAACAAAAAGACCGAGTTATCGATTGTTGGGCATGGATATTTAGATATGTTTTATTCACGTAGAAAACTATTGACTAATTATTTTAAGTTTAAAGCGATGGAGAGAGAAAATATTATTGATAATTACAGTTTTCGATTAAAAGAAGAGGTTAGAGAAAACAGTAATTATCCAATTCTTGAAGAGAAGTTTGGAACTCATATTTTTAGAGATTATGCTTTAGAATCTTATGATGAGTTAGAGATTTTAAAAAAAGGAATCGATGATTTTTTTGTTGAAAGAATTTTCTTAGAAGACGAAGAATATTATGAAGCTATAATTGCTTATAAAAATAAAAACAATGTAAAAAGTTTTTTAGAAAAACATCATAATCACTATAATAAAGGCTTCTATTACACATATACCGAAAAATTGAAGGATGATTCAAATGACTGAGTTATTGGCGCCCGCTGGGAATTTAGAAAAAGGTAAAATCGCGCTTTTATATGGCGCTGATGCTGTATATATCGGAGGTAAGCAATTTTCTTTACGAGCGAGAGCTTCAAATTTTGATTTGAAGATGATCAAAGAGTTAGTTGATTTCGCTCACGAACTCAACAAAAAAATTTATGTAACAATGAATATTGTTTTTCATGATGACGATGTATATGGTTTAGATGAATATTTAAAAGAATTAGAGAAGATTAATGTTGATGCAATTATTTGTTCTTCGCCGGTAGTGATTGAACGAGCGAAAAAACTTACTAATTTAGAAATTCATTTGTCAACTCAGTTTTCCGTTACCAATCACGTTTTAGCAGATTACTTCTATTCTGAAGGAATTAAGAGAGTAGTTCTTGCTAGGGAATTAACTTTGTCGGAAATAAAACAAGTTAATGATAAGACTAAAGCAGACTTAGAGATATTTATTCATGGAGGAATGTGTGTTTCATATTCCGGAAGATGTACCTTATCAAATTATACAGTATTTCGTGATGCTAATCGTGGTGGCTGTGCTCATACTTGTAGATGGCTTTATAATCTTTATGAAGATGATACATTGATATCAAATGATTTTGATTATCAGATGGCTTCAAAGGATTTAGAGGCAACTGAGTTTATTGGTGAATTGCTAGAAATGGGGATTTCATCTTTAAAGATTGAAGGAAGAATGAAATCTATTCATTATATCGCTACAGTAGTAAGTGCTTATCGAATGCTTATTGATGATTATAATAATAATCGCTTAAGACCGCTTAGTTTTTATCAAAAAGAAATCAAGAAAGCAGAGAATCGAGAGACATCAACTGGCTTCTTTAAAGGTCAAACTACTGTTGATCAACAGCTTTACAATCAAAGAAGTGAAATGCCAACTCAAGAATTTGTTGGGATTGTAAAGGGATATGATAGTGAAAGACGAGAAATAATTATTGAACAAAGAAATTATTTTAGTGTAGAGGATGAATTAGAAATATTCACCCCAAGTAAAATAACTTATCGATTTAAACTAAAACAGCTTTTCGATCAAGAACATCAGGAAATTGAATCCGCAAGACATCCTTTGGAAGTTTTAAGCATTCCTTTTGATTTTCCAATCGAAAATTATTCGCTCTTAAGGAGAGTTAAAGATGAATAAGCCGATTATTATTGCAGTTGCTGGTGGTTCTTCATCAGGAAAAACTACTGTTGTAAACAAAATTATTAAGAATATTGATCATGGAAGAGTTGAAGTGATTAGGCATGACGATTACTATAAAGACCAATCAGAAAAAACCATGGAAGAAAGGCGATTAGTCAATTACGACCATCCCTTTGCTTTGGATAATGATTTGTTTTTTAAACATCTCAATGACTTAATTAATAATCTTCCGATTGATAAACCTACATATGATTTCGTCAGTTTAAATCGGACTAAAATTACCGAAAAAATATTTCCTGCAGAGATTATCATTTTGGAAGGGATTTTAATTCTTGAAGATGAAAGAATTCGTGAGTTATCCGATATAAAAATCTTCGTGGAAGCTGATGATGATATTAGATTGATCAGAAGAATTAAGCGTGATACTACTGAAAGAGGTAGAACCTTAAATAATGTTTTGGATCAGTATATGAGTACGGTTAAACCGATGCACCATGCTTTTGTTAAACCAACCAAACGTTACGCAGATATAATTATTCCTAATGACTACTCACATGATGTAGCAGTTGATTTAATTAAAGCAAAAATTTCTACTATATTAAATAATTAGTGTATGTTATAATATAATGCACTTTAAAAAGGAGAATAACGATAAAAATGGAAAATACCTATAAGTTAACCGAAGCTGGATATTTACAACTTAAAGAAGAACTAGAATTATTAAAAGGCGAAAAAAGATTAGCTAATTTAGAGGATTTAAAAGAAGCTAGAGCTTTAGGAGATTTATCTGAAAACGCTGATTATGATGCCGCAAGAGATGAACAAGCGAGAATTGAAGGAAGAATTAAAGAAATTGAAAATATTCTTAAAAATTCCGAGATTATTAAAGAAAATAATCGTTCAAGAACTATTGGAATTGGTAAGACAGTTGTTCTTAAATTTCTACATAACAACTTAGAAATGGAACTAACAATTGTTGGTCGTTTAGAAGCGAATCCTATGGAAAAACGTGTTTCTAATGAATCACCTCTTGGAAAAGCGATTATCGGATCGAAAAAAGGTAAGGTAATTACTTATAAATCAGAGACTGGTCAAGAGATGACAGTAGAAATTTTGGATGTAAAATAATAGCTATAGGAGCTGATTTTTTATGATTGGAATAATCGGGGCAATCGATTATGAATTAAATTATTTTTTCCAACATATGATAATCGCTAAAACTGAGATTATTGGCGATAAAACCTTTTATGTTGGCAAGATTAAAAACCATAGTGTTGTTGTTGTGAAATCAGGGATTGGTAAGGTTAATGCTGCGATTACCGCAACAACTTTAATCGAACGATATGATGTTAGATTAATTATCAATACCGGAGTTGCTGGAGGATTACAACCGATAGCTATTGGTGACATAGTTATAGCTGCTAATATCGCTTATTTTGATGTGTCTTTAACTGAAATTGATGATGTTCCTTATGGACAAATGGGATCTGACCCACTTCTAGTTAGCCCTAAGAGAGACTATATTTTAAAAGCACAAAAGATTTTTGATGATTTAAAATATAGTTACCGAGTAGGTAATTTAGTATCTGGAGATAAATTTGTTACAAAAGTTAAAGATTTAGCAAAAATTAGAAAACAAGTTAAAGATATTATTGCTGTTGAGATGGAAGGTATGGCTATCGGCCTAACCTGTCATAAGTTCAATCGCGATTTCATCTCTATTAGAGGAATATCCGATATCATTGAGTCTGCTAATCAATCTAAATCTTATCGTGATGTTGTTAAAGAAGTAGCTAAGAAAACATCAGAATTTGTTTTAGCGTTTTTAGAGGTTGTTGATGAATAATATCGTTCTTGATGGGCAAGTAATCAATTACAATATCGAAAGAAAGAACATCAAAAACTTTTATCTTCGAATCAGGAATAATGAAGTTTATATTAGCGCTCCTAAAAGTGCAGATTTGCTCCGTTTAGAAACTTTGCTGCAAAAACATAAACGGTTTATTTTAAACCGAATTAACCAGAAAAAAACTTCAATTTATGATTTAGAAAATCTTCTGCTTTGGGGAGAAAAAATAGATCTTAATATTATTGCTTCAGCCGAGGTAATCGATGATAAAACCATCGAAAAGTTTTATCGAAAAAAGACTGTTGAAAAGGCTGAAGAGTTACTAAAAGGATTAAAGGATAAAATTAATTTTGTCGAAGTTTCAGAAATCACTTTAAAATCACAGTTGATGAAGAGCAGATTAGGAAGTTGTAATATCATAACCAAAAGAATTAATTTAAATAGTATATTAGCTAGGCTCCAACCACAATATTTAAGATCGGTATTGCTTCACGAAATTATGCATTTACAAGAAGCGAATCACCAAAAAGACTTTTATGATTTACTGTTAAAGTATGAACCGGAGTATAAACAAATAAAATCTAAATTAAATAAATTATTGAGAAATTATCAAATGTAGACTAGTAAATAGTCTATATTTTTTTTAGTAAATAGTGGGTTAAGAAAAAAAATAGACATTTACCAGATTATTAGGTATAATATAGTTAAAGATTTGGAGAGACAAAAATGATAGAACTATTATTTAAAAAGAAGTATTTTTATCCGGATTATTATAAAAAAAGTATTTTTGATGTTGATTTCTCGGAAATCAAAAACAAAGGAATCAAAAATATTTTTATTGACTTAGATAATACCTTAATTCCATATGATATTCATGACGCTGACAAACAGACTTTAGAGCTATTTGAAAATTTGCATAAACTTGACTTTAATGTTTTTATAATTTCTAATAATAAAAAGGAGCGAGTTAAACGATTCGCAACTATGGTTAAGAGTCGTTATGTTTATTCCGCACAGAAGCCTTTTAAATCAGGGTTTAAACGCGCGTTAAAGAAAATTGGTAATCCTGACCCTAAAACAGTTTGTCTGATTGGTGATCAATTTATGACTGACGTGTTAGGCGGTAAAAGAATGGGGTTTATCGTTATTGTTGTTGATGCGATTAAGCGGGAAAATGAAAAATGGTATACAAAACTAAACCGAGGAATTGAAAGAAGAATATTGAAGAGACTGAAAAGAACTGATTATGAATTCTATAAACGTTTAAACTTAGAAGAGAAGAGGTAGATCAATGGCAGATGTTTTTTGCAAGGGTTGTGGAGCTTTAATTCAAAACAAAGATGATAGACTACCGGGATATATCAGTGAGGAATTATTGGAGAAAAAAGATATATCTGAAGTGGTTTGTCAAAGATGTTATCGAATTAGAAACTATTCCGAAGTTTATCCATATCAAGTTTCTAACTCCGATTATCTTGAAGTAATCGAAAAGATTAAAAAAGAAGATGCATTAATCGTTAAAATTGTCGATATTTTTGATTTCTCAGGATCTTTTGTTCCAGCTATTAAAGAACTAACGGGAAATGAAGACGTTATTTTGGTAGGTAATAAAATGGATTTAATGCCAAAAAACGTTAAACCTTCAAGAATCATGGACTGGCTACAACTTATGTTAAATTCACAAGGGTTTACGGTATTAGATACCGTACTTTTATCTGCGAAATTCGGAGACAATTTTGATGAACTCATGGAGAAAATCTATGAACATAAAAAACATCGAAATGTTTATATCGTAGGTTCTACAAATGTTGGTAAATCGCGTATTATAAACCAAATATTAAAACGATACTTAGGAGTAGCATCAGATATTTTAACCGAAAGTTTGTCACCAAAAACAACTATCGGTTTAATCGGGTTCCAATTGCTTGATGGAACCTATATCTACGATACACCAGGAGTCATCAATAAACATCAATACATGCATTATTTAAGCAGACCATCTTATAAATTAACAGTTCCCAATCGTGAGATTAAACCGATAATTTATCAGTTGAATGAAGGGCAGACTTTATTCTTTGGTGGACTTGCAAGATTAGATATCATTTCTGGAGAGACTGGCGATGTTATTTCTGCTGTAACATATTTCGCTAATACTTTAAATATTCACCGGACTAAGACAGCTAAAGCAGATAAACTTTATCTTGATAAACTTTATTCATTATTATCTCCGCCTTTTTCAAAAGACGAAGATGTGCCTAAATGGATTTATCATGAGTTTAAAGTTAGGGATAATCAAAAATATGATATCGTCTTTTCTGGACTGGGGTTTGTTACTTTAAGAGCGCCATTCTGTGTAAGAGCATATGCTCCTTTCGTGGTTGGTGTTTATACTAGGCTAGCTATTATATGATTGAGAGTATTGAACAATATTTAATTGATAATTTTAAGTTTGATCAAGAAAGACTCAGACATATTAAACGAGTCAAAAAAATGGCTTTAGAACTTAATACAGTTTATAAACTACCAGAAGATAAATTAGTTATCGCTACTTTACTACATGATGCGACAAAAAATTTAAATTATCAAGAAAATCTCCGTTTAGCGAGTAAGATTTATTCGACTGAACTACTTGAACAAATTCCCGAGTCTTGTTTACATGCTTTTTCAGCTAGCGCCTTAGCAGCGACAGCATTTAAGATTAAAGATCAAGATACGCTGAATGCAATTGCCTATCATTGCACGGGAAGAAAAAATATGAGTGATTTAGAAATGTTGGTTTTCATCAGTGATTATATTGAGGAAGAACGAGATTTTGTGAGTTATGACCTAAAGGTTCTTGCGAAAGAAAACTTGCTTAAAACAACTTTGAAAATCATGATCGAGACTAAAAAATATTTAGAATTAAACATGAAAAAAGTAGCGAAAATTACTTTAGACGCTATTGTGTATTATCAAAATGAATTGGAGGAATTGAATGATAGATAGACTTAAAAAAGTGGTTGAAACCTTAGAAGCCTTAAAATTAAAAGATGTATTCATCTATGATTTTAGAGATTTTTCACCTTTTTTTGATTACCAAATAATTGCTTCAGCAAGCAATGAAAGACAGGTTCACGCTGCCATTGACCATGTTAAACAAGCTTTTCCTCAAATTAGCAATCTTCATATCGAAGGCGCAGAAGAGAATCGTTGGCTTTTAATCGACCTAGAAGATATCATCATTCATGTGATGCATAAAGAAGATCGTGAGTTCTATCAATTGGAAAAAATCTTTTTTGAAAGAAAGCGAATGTTCTTAAAGGAAGAAAAGAATGGAATATGATCTGCTAGCTACTTTCTATGATGCTTTTATTGACGAAGATGTATATCAAGAATATTTGGATTTGATTAATAAATATTCTACTCCAAGTACCTTGCTTGACATTGGCTGTGGGACTGGCAATTTATCGATTGAACTAGCCAAACTAGGTTATGATGTTGTGGCTACTGATTTATCAGAAGAAATGTTAAATATCGTTGATTATCGAGCAAAAGAAGAAAATGTCGAATTGGAAGTCGGAATCTACGATATGCTAGATCCAATAGATTTTGAATTCGAAGTCGTAATTGCGGCTATGGACGTAATCAATCATCTGTCTGATTTAGAAGATGTCGAGTTTGGCTTTACTAATATTTATAACAGTATGACCGATAATGCAATATTTATTTTCGATGTCCTTTCTGTAGAATTTATCGATGCTTTTGATGGCTATGTTGAAGATGATGAACAATATCATTTTCATTGGGAGTCGCATAAGGGGACAGAAGCTCATAGTATTGTTCATACCATAACCGTCAATATTGAAGATAATAAAGAAGAAGTTAAAATCTATGAACAAACGCATGAGTTAGATGCTTATGAAGCGATAATTAATAAAATTGGGTTTAAAATCATTGAATCAATTAATTTACCCGAAAGAACAATTTACGTATTACAAAAATAATAAAACTTGGAAAATTCCAAGTTTTTTTTAAAGAAATCACCAAACTCTTTGGTAATATTTTTTAAAGAGGTGAGGTGGATGAAAAAGTATATTTATATTTCTATGATAGTAGTAGGAATCCTTGGATTTTTATTTGTTAATGAAAGTACTGAAATAAGTGAAGATCAAGAATTGATAGTTGAGGAAAGACAATCTACAGATTCTTCGGAAGGACAAGAGCTATTTTACGCTGAAATAAGAGGAGAAGTCCGTTATCCAGGAGTCTACTTAGTTCCGGAAAATTCAATCGTAAGAACGTTGATTGAATCTGCAGGTGGTTTGAATGAAACCGCAGATATAAGTGGAGTTAATCAAGCAGAAAAACTTGAGCCCCACTCGCTAATAAAAATACCAGCTAAAACCGTGGAGTTTAATGACAGTTTTAAAAAGCAAACTGTATTCGTTGATATTAAAGGAGAAGTTGTTAATCCCGGTGTATATGAAGTAGTGGAAGGAACTAGAGTATTTGAACTGATTGAATTAGCAGGAGGTTTAAATAGTGGTGCTAATGTAATAAGTATTAATCAATCACAAGTAGTAATTGATGGAATGAGCATTACAATTCCTAAAACGGATAATCCAAACGAAAATTTAATTTCAGTTCAAATCTATGGCGAAGTAAAAAAACCTGGATACTACAAAATCGCTCAGGGTTCATTAACAAGTGATTTAATTAACCTTGCTGGTGGAGTGCTACCTAATGCAGATTTATCGGAATTAAATTTAAATAAAACTTTAGTTGCTGGAGAAGTAATCCAAATAGAAGCTTTTGCTGAAATTGAGATGATTTATGTTAGCATCAAAGGTGAGGTAGTTTCTCCTGGAAGCTATTATGTTGAGGAAACGATTTCTGTAAAAGATCTTATCTATCTAGCTGGGGGTTTAACCCCAGATGCAAATATCAGTTCTATCAATTATAATCAAACTCTAGTGTTAGGTTCGATTGTAAATATTTTGAGTAATGAAGAGGCTGATTATAACCCGGTTTTAAATAATCCTGAAGGATTAATTAATATTAACACTGCCAACTTGGATGAACTGATGAGCTTACCTGGTATTGGCGAAATTATTGGTCAAAGAATCATTGATTACCGTAATGAATTTGGATATTTTCAAACAAAAGAAGATATAAAATTAGTCTCCGGGATAAAAGATAGCATTTATGAACAGATTAAAGACGATATTACTATCTGATTCTTCTAAGTACATACATTTAGGAATTTGTATAGCTTGTTATCTAATTGCTAAAACTAGTTTTATAGCAATAATTATATTATTGATATATCTTGGTTTTTTGTTTAAAAGAAGCAAAAATATGCTTATTTATGCACTGATTGTATGTTTTATAATTGAAATCCAAACAACAATTATAAATCAAAAATCGTTAATTGATAACGGAACAATAATCGCTATTAAAGACAATCATTTAATCATCAGAAATAATGGTAAACATTTGGTCTATGTTGATAACCCTGAAGATTATAAAGTTGGAATTGAGGTTAACTTAAATCTTGAAACAATAACAAATGATCAAAAGAATCTGCTTGGGGGTTTTGATTATCAGCGATATTTAAAATCACAAGGTATTTTTACCGTTTCTCGAGCGAAGCAAATCGAAGTGGTAAGAGAGCTAAAAATTAAAGAACTTATCCCAGTTAAATTGAGTGAGTATTTTCATAGCAATTATTCTGAAAAAACAGCAGGTTATTTAGATTTATTTATCTTAGGGATAAATGATGATTTAGAAATAGACCTTTATCAAAAGACAACTAACTTAGGA
>JBAYQC010000022.1:0-15216 GCA_041677365.1 Candidatus Izemoplasmatales bacterium
CCTGAAGGTGGTTTTTCTAAAAATGAAATTAAATTTTTAGTTGATAAAGGTTTTTCGACAATATCTTTAGGTAAGTCAATTTTACGAGCAGAAACAGCAGCCATCTATGTGGCTTCAGTATTTAGGTTAATGCAGGAGGAATAAAAAATGAAAGTAGCGTTTTATACTTTGGGTTGTAAGGTGAATTCTTATGAAACTGAAGCAGTATTAGAAAAATTTAAAAATTCAGGTTATGAAATAGTAAATTATGAAGAATTTAGTGATATATATGTTGTAAACTCCTGCATGGTAACAAATGCTGGAGAGAAGAAGTCAAAGCAGATTATTAGAAGACCCTTGAAATTGAATCCTCAAGCGATTGTAATTGTGATGGGGTGTTTAACACAACTAAAAGCTGATGAAATTCTAAAAATACCCGGAGTCAAAATTGTTTTAGGAACAAAAAATCGGGATAAAATTGTTGATTATTTAGAAGAATATCTCACTAATAAAAAAACTTTAAATAAAGTTACAGAATTAGAAAAAAAAGAAGAATATGATTCTTTAGCTATCATCGATTTTGAAAATCATAAACGGGCTTTTATCAAAATTCAAGACGGTTGTAATAACTTTTGTACTTATTGTATCATTCCTTATACTAGAGGAAGGGTGAGATCAAAATCAAAAGATACTATTATTGATGAAGTTAAACACTTGGTTGGTAACGGACACATTGAAGTTGTCTTAACTGGAATACATACTGGCGGATACGGGGCTGATTTAAAGGATTATTCCTTAGTTGACCTATTGAAAGATCTTGAGAAAATTCAAGGTTTAAAACGAATTCGTATCTCTTCAATTGAAATTTCTGAAATTTCGGACTCGATGTTAGAAACAATCGCCAAATCAGAAAAAATTGTTCACCATCTTCACGTGCCTTTACAGAGTGGATCTGATAAAGTCTTAAAAAATATGAACCGCAAATATACAACAAATGAATACAGACTAATGATTAACCATATAAGAAAAGCTATACCCGATGTTGCTTTTACAACTGATGTGATAGTTGGCTTTCCCGGAGAAACAGCAACTGATTTTGAAGAAGCTTATAATTTTATTAAAAGTGTTGGTTTCCAAGAATTACATGTTTTCCCTTTCTCCAGACGTAAAGGAACTCCAGCAGACAAAATGCTTGAACAAATCGATACAGATACAAAAAAATTAAGAGTTCATCGCTTGATTAAACTCAGTGAGGATTTGAAAAAGGACCATATTTTAAATAATCTTGGAACCATTCACTACTGTATAGCTGAACAGATAAAAAATGGTTATTTAGTAGGACATACAAGAGATTACATCTCGGTTAAATTTATCGGTGATAAAAGTTTGCTAGGCAAGGAAGTAAGGGTAAAACTACTTTCTTATGATAATCCTTATACTCTAGCAAAAATCGAAAAAAAATAATGCTCTAGTAACTTCTAAGCATTATTTTTTCTTCTTTTTCAGCGCTTTTTTATCAGCTTTTTTAATTTTTTTTGCATTTTTCTTCGTGTTCTTCACAATTTCATATGCTAGGACATTATCATTATCGTGATTAATTAATCGATAAGGATTAGCTTCGTTGATATTAAGGGGTAACTCATAGAAGAAAGCAATCATCGGTGTAAGCATTTGGTATTTATTGATGGCTTTAATTAATCCTTTAAGTTTTTTTGTGTTGTCCCATTGATAAAGAACTCGGTCATGATCATTAATAATATATACAACTAACTGATTACGGTTTTTATCTGGGGATATTCTTGCTTTTAGTTCCACCAATTCTGGAAGAGCTTTAATATAATACTCAAAATACTTTTTAGTTAAACTCTTACCTTTTCTTTTTAAAGATTTGAAAGTATTTGTATTATCAGTAGAATATTTGTTGATCAAGTTTTCAACTAGTATATTACCGTTGTATTTCTTGTTTATAATTTTATCTACTGAGCGATAATAACGCTGGTAACGCCGTTTATGCTTTCCGCTATTAATGATTATTACCAGCAATAAAACAACTAAAATAGCCGCTACGGCGATGATTAAAATTTCCTTTAGTTGTAGATTTAAGAACATAATAGAAGCTGTCATAATCATTTTCCTTTCTAAATTTTACTTAATCCAATTATAGATTTGATTATCAATCTAATTTTAACACATTAAGCTAAGTTTAAAAACATTTTTCAAAAAAAATTAGTTTACTTTTAATTAATAATTTAGTATAATACTTAATGGTAAGAAAAGGGGTGAAAGCAATGGCTAAGACTATCGTTAGAGAAAACGAAACAATTGAAGATGCACTTAGACGTTTTAAACGTGATGTTTCAAGGTCCGGGAATCTTGCTCAAGCCCGCAAAAAAGAGTATTACGAAAAACCAAGTGTAACAAAAAAATTGAAACAACGTGCAAACAAGACTCGCAAAAAATAATTTACTTGATAAAATATGACAATTCATTTCGAATTGTCATTATTTTTTCTTATAAAAGACATTTATTTGTATCTATGATATAATAAAAACATCAAGTTATATCAATGGAGGCAAGAATTATGAAAGAAAACTTAAACAAGGCAATTTCGTGGTTATACAGGTCTGGAAGACCGTTAGATGTTGCTAGATATGAATTTCTTTTTCTTAATAAAAGTCGCGATACTTTATTAGCCGCTTTAAAGAGCTATCAAAATGATGATGGAGGTTTTGGACACGGGTTAGAACCTGATTCACAAAATCCATTTTCTTCACCGATTCAAACTTGGATAGCTTTAGGGATAATTGAGGAGCTTGGTCTAGATAATGAACATGAAATTGTTAAAAATACCTTAGATTATTTACAGAATAAGGCCCCAAAAAATAATGATTTGTTTTATGCAACTGTTCCGACTAATAACAGTTATCCACATGCACCATGGTGGCACTATAGCGATGAAAGTGCAATATGGGGGTATAATCCAACTGCTAGTATTGCTGGTTTTATGTATAAACATGCATTAGATAAAGACTCAAAATATAGCGCTGAAAAGACAATTTCTAAGGCTATAGATGATTTTATCAAAAATCCATCTAACAATATGCATGAACTTAGAAGTTTCTTAGATATGGCTAATTATATTGAAGATTTTAACAAGTTTGATAAAAGCGATGAGTTTATTAAACTTTTACTAAAACAGATAGATTACAATTTAGAAAAAAATTCTGACTTATGGTTTAAGACCTATTGTGTCAGACCGCTTCAATTCTTTGACATTCCTGGAGGATATGGCTTTGATGATTTTAAAGACTTAGCTAAAAAAGAAGCGGAAATGATTCTAAAACAAAGAAATCCTGAAGGTATATGGGATATTACCTGGACTTGGGATCAATATCCTGAAGCTTTTGCAATCGCTAAACGTGATTGGCAATCAAATCTAATCATCGAATATTTGAAAATATTGAAAGCTTACAATATTCTAGATTAAAAGAAGGAGCGATTTATTTAGTGACAAATATCATTCAATTAGAGACAGAAATCGAAGATTTACACGAACTCGTGAATCTATTAGGAGTTAATGATAAAAACATCAAGCTTCTAAGTAAATTATTTCATGTGAATATTTTCACTAACAATCAAGAAATTTTAATTGATAGTGAAGATGAAGTTATAACAAATAAACTTAAAAACATTTTTAAAATTTTAGTAACGCTAATCAGAAATAATATAACTTTCAATGAAAGAGATATTATTTATCTTTTTCATATAATTGATAAATTTGAGGATAGTGAAATTCTTTCACTGTTTTTAAGTAGGAAAGAGATAATTAAGACTCATAACGGAAATCCAATTTATCCTAAAACAATAAATCAAAAAATTTATCTTGATGCTATTGAAAACAACTCAGTTTGCTTTGGCATCGGACCAGCTGGTACTGGAAAAACCTATCTAGCAGTCTTGTCGGCGTTAAAGAAATTAAAGGAAAATAAAATCAAGAAAATTATCCTTACTAGACCAGCGGTAGAAGCGGGAGAAAAACTTGGGTTTCTACCAGGTGACTTAAAGGAGAAAATCGATCCTTATTTAAGGCCGTTATATGATGCTATGTACGAGATTCTAGGTGTTAAGCAGAGTACTGAGTTTATTGAAAAAGGTATTATAGAGATTGCACCCTTAGCTTATATGCGCGGGCGTACTTTAGAAAACGCTTATGTGATTTTAGATGAAGCACAGAATACTACCATAAATCAAATGAAGTTATTTTTGACACGTTTAGGTTTTGGCTCAAAAATGATTGTGACTGGAGATATAACGCAAAGCGATTTACCGGGACATATGCTATCAGGACTTGTCAAAGCCTCAAAAATTTTGAAAAATGTTGATGACATTGAGATTCTTTACTTCACTGAACTTGATGTTGTAAGACATCCGTTAGTTCAGACAATAATCAAGAGGTTTGAAAATGCTAAAGATTAATATTATCAATCAATATGATTCAAGCAAAAAGTATGCAAGGATTATAAAATATATATTAAAAATCGCTGAGAAAAAATTAAATATAAATGACCGATTAATTGTTAATGTTATATTAGTTTCAGACGAAGAGATTAGAGAAATGAATTCTAGGTATCGAAACATTGACAAAACAACGGATGTTTTGAGTTTTGAAAATCAAGAAGGTATCGGAGAAATCGGTGATATTTTTATCTCGCTTGATAAAACTAAAGAACAAGCAGAAACTTACGGGCATGATTTTGCCAGAGAATTAGCTTTTTTATCAGTCCATGGCTTATTGCATTGTTTAGGTTATGATCATTTAAATGAAGTTGATGAAAAAGAAATGTTTAGCATCCAAGATGAAATTTTAGAAAATAGTAAATATCGGAGGGAAAAATGAACAAATTATACGAATTAGCTAAAGAAAATATTAAAAATGCTTACGTTCCTTACTCTAAATTCCGCGTATCCGCAGTTTTAGAACTTAAGAACGGAGAGACAATTAAAGGTATTAATGTAGAGAATGCTTCTTATGGTCTATCAAACTGCGCGGAAAGATCAGCGCTTTTTACAGCTTACTCTCGCGGCATCAGAAAAGAAGATATCAAATCAATTTTAGTCTATACTGATAAGGAGTATTTCGTTTCTCCTTGTGGAGCTTGCCGACAAGTGATGAACGAATTGATGGAACCAGATGCTAAAGTGTATTTTGCTAACAGCAAAGGGGAAATCAAAGAACTAGAGAATAAAGACCTTTTGCCCTACGGTTTCTCAAAAGAGGATTTGTAATGTTTAAATCTGGTTTTGTGTCAATTATCGGTGAGCCGAATGTAGGTAAATCGACTTTTTTAAATCAGGTTCTCAAACAAAAAATTGCTATAGTTTCCAATAAACCGCAAACTACCAGAAATGTTTTTTCTGGTATTTATAATGATGAGGTCTCTCAGATTATATTCTTAGATACCCCAGGTATCCATCAAGCTAAAACTAAACTTGGCGAGTACATGACTTCAGCTGCACTTTCAACGATAAAAAGTGTCGATTTAGTGCTCTTTATGATTAATGCCTATGATGATGTAAAAGAACATAATCTTAAGATAATGGAAAGTTTAAAAAACATAAAAACACCGGTATTTTTGATTATCAATAAATTAGATACAATTACTGATTTTGACCGTTTAAATCAAGTGATAGATACTTATAAAAAAGAATATGACTTTACTGGTGTATTTGGAATTTCTGCACTTAATGGAACCAATGTCGATTTATTATTGTTGGACATTAAAGAAAGACTATCTGAAGGATCAAAGTTTTATCCTGATGGTGAGATTTCTGATAGACCGGAGACTTTTTTAATTCAAGAGTTTATTCGTGAAAAGATTCTTGAATTTACTCATGAAGAAGTTCCACATTCGGTAATGGTGTATTTAGAAAAATATAAGGCCAAGAAACATATTATTGAAATAATGGCAGTTGTAGTTGTGGAGAGAAAATCACAAAAAGGGATAATTATTGGTAAAGGCGGTTCAATGTTAAAGCGAATTGGATCAGCAGCTCGAAAAGACATCGAGGAATTATTGAAGGCAAAAGTATATTTAGAAATATTCTGTAAAGTTGAAGAGAATTGGCGAAACCGGGAATTCTATTTAAAAAATTATGGATATAAGGATCTTGAATAGAGGGGATTAATTGGAAACAATTGAAGGGATTATCTTAAAAAAAATAGCCTATAAGGAAAGCTCAGAAATCATCTATTTATATACTAATAAAGGACTTGTAAGTGTGCTTGTTCACGGCAGCAAAAAAATAAAAAGTCCTTATTTAAATCTAACTAGGATTAGCAATCTGGTAAGTCTTTTTGTAAGCGGAAAAGATTTGCTGACACTAAGAGATGGTGAAACAAAGACAGCGTTCCCAAAACTTGGATTAGATATCGAAAAATACACTTATATCAGCCATGTTTTCGAGTTAATATATTATTTTTCAACGCATGAACATGATCATGATAAACTATACAATTTTCTATTAAAAATCATACAAGCAGTAGAAACAACTAATGATTATATCCCCTATATCTATATGCTAGAGTTAAAGTTGCTTTTTTTGTTAGGTGTAAACCCTAATTTGAACACTTGTAACACTTGTGGAAGCAATCAAAATTTGGTCTTTTCCGTAATTGAAGGGAGTGTTTTTTGTGATAAGCACAGCCCTACAGGAAGTTATGGAGAACCAATTTTAAAATACATTAGAATTCTTTATTATTTTGATCTCTCAAAGGATCAATTACCAGAAGTAGAATTCGAGATAATTAAAGAGGTGAGATTCCTCTTGGACAATTATTATGAGTACCACTTAAATTATCGCTCAAAAGCGCGAAAAATGTTAAAAGAACTTATTGGCTATTAATAAGTTTTTTATTACTTGTTTTTTCGGGTTTTTCTTTGACTTATATGTGGTTAAAGAGTATAATTAAACTGAGTTAGTATGCTAAAATTTGGAGGAATTTGCTTTGAAATATACAATAGAACAGTTAAATGTTTATGCGAAAAGATACGGATTTGTCTACCAAGGTTCAGAAATCTATGGAGGCTTAGCTAATACATGGGATTACGGTCCGTTAGGTGTTAGTCTTAAAAATAATCTAAAAAAATTATGGTGGAAACGCTTTGTTGATAATAATAAATATAATGTGGGGATTGATTCCTCCATTCTTTTAAATCCAAAGACTTGGGAAGCTACTGGACATGTTAATGGTTTTAAAGATCCTTTAATGGATTGTAAAATATGTAAAACTAGACATAGAGCGGATAACTTGATTGCCCAAGCTACTAAGAACACTGTCGACGCTGATGGTTGGGATTATCAAAAGATGTATGATTACATTATTGATAACAAAATCAAATGTCCTAACTGTGGTGGTTTTGATTATACAGAAATCAGAGAGTTTAACCTGATGTTTAAGACCTCTCAAGGTGTAACAACTGACAGTAATAACGAAATATATTTACGACCAGAAACAGCACAGGGTATATTTTTAAACTTTAAAAATGTAGTTAGAACTTCTAGAAAAAAGGTTCCTTTTGGAATTGGCCAAATAGGTAAATCTTTCCGTAATGAAATCACTCCGGGAAACTTTATTTTTAGAACTAGAGAGTTTGAGCAAATGGAACTTGAATTTTTCTGTGTTCCCGGTACAGAAATTGAATGGTTCAATTACTGGAAAAGCTATGCAAATGATTTTTTAGTTGAAGTAGGATTAAAACCAGAAAGCTTGAAATTTTATGATCACCCTAAAGAAAAATTGTCATTTTACTCAAATGCTACTACTGATATTCTTTATGAGTTTCCTTGGGGATTCGATGAATTGTGGGGTATAGCTTCTAGAACTGATTATGATTTATTGCAACATCAGAAATACTCAGGTGAAAATTTGGAATATCTTGATCCAAATACTAATGAAAGTTATTTGCCATATACAATCGAACCGTCCTTAGGTGTAGAAAGATTATTTTTAGCAGTTTTACTCGATAATTTGGAAGAGGAAGAATTACCAAATAATGAAACAAGAACCCTGCTTAAAATCAATAAGGAATTAGCTCCATTCCAAGTCAATGTTTTACCTTTAGTAAAAAAATATCATTCTGAAAAAGCTGAAGAAGTATACGAGATACTGCTTAAAGAATTTACTGCCTTTTATGACGAAGCTGGAAACATCGGTAGAAGATATCGAAGAGCAGATGCAATTGGAACACCCTATTGCGTAACTATCGATGATGAAAGTCTAGAAAACAATACTGTTACAATTAGAGAGCGTGATTCAATGGAACAGATAAGGCTAAACATATCTGATCTTAATGAATACTTAAACAAAGCATTCAAATAAAAATATTGAAAGGGTTTATTAATGCCAAAGATTAGTCCGGATAAAGTTGAAGAAATCATCCAAGCTGCTGATATAGTGGATGTAATATCTGAATATGTGGCGTTACAACCAGCGGGCAAAAGCATGAAGGGTCTTTGCCCTTTTCATAGTGAAAAAACACCATCATTTAGTGTCAGTAAAGAAAGACAAATATTTAATTGTTTTGGGTGCGGTGAGAAAGGTGGAGTAGTTCAGTTTATATCGAAATACAAACATCTCGATTACTGGGAATCTCTAAGGTTCTTAGCAGATAAATACCGCATTACTATAGATAATGATGACTTTATCCAAGCGCAAGACACTTCAAAAAGATACTTTCAAATTAATGATTTAGCAAAGCAATTTTATAATTTGCAGTTATTAAATTTAGAGACTGGAAAAAACGCTTTAGAATATTTAAAATCTAGAGGGTTTGACGAGTTAACTTTGAACAATTTTGAAGTCGGTTATGCTCCGAAAAAACGTGATGCACTCTGGGAAAATCTTTCTAAGAATTACCATGATTATGAACTTGTCAATCTAGGTTTGATTCAAAAACGCGCTAATGATTATTCTGACGTTTTCAATAACCGAATCATGTTTCCAATCAAGAATGAACAAGGTAAAGTAGTTGGTTTTTCCGGAAGAATCTTCGCGAAAGATGATTCGGGAGCTAAATATGTAAACTCAGCTCAGACTGAAACTTTTAAAAAATCTGATGTATTATACAATTTAAACCGAGCTATACCAGCAATTAATCAAAGCAAACGAATCGTATTAATGGAAGGATTCTTTGATGTTATCAGCGCTTACCAGGCCGGTGTGTCAGAAGCCGTTTGTTCTATGGGGACAGCGTTAACCTTAAATCAAGCGCAGTTGATTAAAAAATATACCGATAATGTTGTCGTTTGTTATGATGGAGATGAGGCGGGAATCAAAGCAGCTTATAAAGCTTTATTGCTGCTATCACAGGTTGGTCTAGAAGTAAAGATTGCTTTGATGCCAAATGGTATGGATCCTGATGATTATATTCAAAAAGAATCAAAATCAGGATTTAGAAATATTCTCAAAAATCAACTTTTGGATCAATACGATTTCGTTTATGAGATTTTAGTTTCAAGAAAAGATTTATCGAAACCAATTGAGATTGAAAAGGCTAAATTAGCTTTATTTGATTTTCTGGATCGTAATGCAAGTTCAACAATCAGAGAGATTTATTTAAAGAAATTTGGAGTAGATACTTCAGTTAACTATGAGGATATTCTTGCTGATTATCACAGTTTTCAAATTGATAATGCCAAGTTGAAAAATATTCAAAAGCAAAAAGTTGTAAACTCGATTGAGTCAAAACCACAAATAACTAATAAAGCTTATGAAAAAGCAATGAAACAATTGATTAACTATTTTGCGGTTTTTGAAGAAGCAAGGGATATCATCGAAAGTAA
This sequence comes from Candidatus Izemoplasmatales bacterium, assembly GCA_041677365.1. Lineage (GTDB taxonomy): Bacteria > Bacillota_I > Bacilli_A > Izemoplasmatales > Hujiaoplasmataceae > UBA2289. The sequence continues at coordinate 9,823 of JBAYQC010000022.1, forward strand.
AATCGATCATATTCGCTTCGAAAATAAACGATATCAAGAGTTCCTATTAGTGCTAGTAATGCTTTATAAAAGTAACAGAATCATCAATGAGGTTGAAATCAATAAGGAGTTTGCTGATTTAACCGATGAAGAATTATTACTTTTTAGACCAAGAAAAAATGCCGTTTATAATGAAAAAGAACTCAATGATTGCATCGAGACATTAATGATTAACAAATATGATTTCGAAGCAAAACAACTTTTTGAGGAAATTCGTAGCGGTATGTACTCGGGAGTAGAACTTGAAAATAAACAAAGACGCTTCCAAGAATTACAGAATTATAAAATCATAATTAGGAGGAATAGAAATGTCAAAAAAACAAATAATTGAGAGACTTTTAGCAATTTATCAAGAAAATGATGAACTTACTGCTAAGGATATTTTTGGTGAGGTTAGACTAGAAGATGAAGCTTTTGGTGATGTCATCAAGGATTTAGCAAGCAGAGGTATTCTTCCTGATGATATATTTAAGTTTTTGAAAAAAGATAGTGGTAAAATCAGTTTAGATGAATTAAGTGATGAAGATATCAAACCGGGTGATATTGATATCATGAGAGATTACTCTGATGAAATCAAAGAAGAATTAATGCGTGATAAAGTCTTTGATGCGAATGTATCAATTAAAGTTGATGACCCGGTTAAAATGTATCTAAAAGAAATCGGTAGAGTTGATCTTTTAACTGGTGAAGAAGAGTATGAATTAGCAACTTTAATCGACCGGGCAAAAAAGGTGAGAGAAGAATATGATCACCGTTTTGAAGTTGGCGATGAAATAACACCTGAAGAGATTGCTGAATATCAAGAAATCTTTAAAAAAGGCGAGATCTCAAGTCAAAAGCTGATTGAAGCTAACTTGCGTTTGGTTGTATCGATTGCAAAAAAATACATTAACCGTGGTTTACAGTTTCTTGACTTAATCCAAGAAGGAAATATGGGATTAATGAAGGCAGTTGGTAAATTTGACTATACCAAAGGTTATAAATTTTCCACTTATGCAACTTGGTGGATTAGACAAGCTATAACAAGGGCAATTGCCGACCAAGCAAGAACAATTAGAATTCCGGTTCACATGGTAGAAACCATCAATAAAATGGTAAGAACTCAAAGAACTTTAACTCAAGAACTAGAAAGAGAACCAACTCCAGAAGAAGTGGCAGAAAGAATGGGTATTTCTGTTGATAGAGTCCAAAGCATCCAAAAAACTGCTCAAGAGCCAATTTCTTTAGAAAAACCAGTAGGTGAAGAAGAAGACTCTAGTTTAGGAGATTTTATTCCAGATAACGATATCTTGACACCTTATGAGTTTACTTCTAAGGAAATGTTAAAACGGGAGTTAGATGCTGCTTTAGAGACATTGACAGATCGTGAAGAAAAAGTCTTAAGAATGCGCTTTGGATTGTTAGATGGTAAGAGCAGAACTTTAGAGGAAGTTGGCAAGGAATTTAATGTAACTAGAGAGAGAATTCGTCAAATTGAAGCTAAGGCAATTAGAAAATTAAGAAGTCCAAATCGTTCAAAGAAGTTAAAAGATTTTCATAGTGGTTCTAATCAATGAAATCAGAAAGACTAGTTAAAGCCGCTAATTATATTGAGGGTTTTAATTGTTTGGCTGATTGTGGAACTGACCATGGATATTTACCAATATATTGTATTGAAAAAAATTACATAAAAAGAGCTTTTGCCTCAGATAAGAATTTAGGCCCTTTAAAGAATGCGAGTATTAACATAAAAAAAGCTAATCTTAATGAAAAGATTACCCTTGTTCATGAGGCAGGGCTGAATTATTTAAGCAGTGATGTCGATGTTGTTTCCATCTTAGGGATGGGTGGAAGATTAATTTCAACTATCCTTGATGAAGCAAATTTAACTCATGTTAAACGCTTGGTGTTAATCGCTAACTCTGAACAATCAATCTTAAGGGATTTTTTAGAAAAAAATAATTGGAAGATTATTGCTGAAGAGTTGATTAAAGAACGAAAAAAGTACTATCAATTAATAGTTTTAGAAAAAGGAAAAATGCATTTAACACAAATCGAGAAAGAATTTGGTCCCTTGATAATAAATGAAAACTCTTCAGTTTTTAAAGAAATGATTCTAACTTTATTGTCCAAACTAAAAGTTGGCGTAAAACAAGCGAAAAAGGTTGAAGATATCAAAATTATTAATGAACGAATTAAAAGTTTAGAGGAGGTTATTAAGTGAACTTAGTTGAAATAATAAGATATTTTGAAAATAAATTTCCCCGAGAATTAGCCTATGAATGGGATAATGTTGGGATTCAAGTCGGGACTTTAAACCTACCAGCAAAAAAGGTTTTAATTACCTTAGATATCACCAAAGAAGTGGTTAAAGAAGCGATTGAAAACAAAGTTAATCTAATTATTTCTCATCATCCCTTATTGTTTAATCCTTTAGATAAAATAATTTTTGATACACCTCGAGGCTGGATAATTAAGAATCTTATCAAACACAATATAACCGTTTATTCAGCACATACAAATTATGATTTGGCTGAAGGTGGAATGAATGATGAGTTTGCGAGAATATTTAATCTAAATAATATTAGTCTTTTAGATGAAATCGATGGGATTGGTAGATATGGAGATATTGAACCGATATCTACATTAGATTTTATCGAAGTAGTAAAACATAAATTAGAGATTGATACCGTAAAAATCATCGGTAGATATGATCGATTAATCAAACGTGTAGGAATTTCTGGAGGTTCAGGCTCTAAGCATATGTACCAAGCTAAAATGCGAGGGTGTGACATTTATTTAACTGGAGATGTGACTTATCATGCAGCAATAGATGCTGAACAATCGGGAATAACTGTCTTAGATATTGGACATCACGCCGAAAAAATATTTGTAAAAGCGATAAAAAATTTCTTAGAACCAGAATTTAAAGATGTAGAGTTTATTTGTTCTAAGATAGATACAAATCCATATAAAAATATTTAAAGAGCTTTTTGCTCTTTTTTTCTTGCTAAGTAAACGATACTGTGATACAATATGTTTTGAAGTTCAAATAATTTTATATTAAAACAAATAACTAGAGGTGAAATAATGAAAATTGGTGTTGCAGTATGTGGAAATTCAGGTATTGATTATTTAGTTCATGATAAAGAAATCAGAGTATTTAGATCTTTATTGAATATCGAAAAAGAAGAATATGAAGATTTTATTGAAATCTCCAGTGATGAATTTTATCAGAAATTAGATAAAAATCCGGATTTAGATATTTCAACAGCACAAACTTCTACAGGTAAGATTTTAGAAATGTATGAAGAGATGAAACAAGCAGGCTATGATCAGTTATTGGTTATTACGATTTCAAAAGCTTTGAGTGGAACTTATCAAAATGCTGTGTTAGCCGCTAAGATGATTGATATTGATGTTGTTGTCTATGATTCTTTCTCACTCACATATATTGAAGCGTTAATGGCCATAACAGCGAAAAAAATGGCTGATAACAATAAAACAATGGCTGAAATTTTAAAAGAACTAGATCGAATTAAAGAACACAACCATGTATATATTACCGTTGACACTTTAAAATATTTAATCAAAAATGGTCGTTTATCAAATGTTGCTGGCGCTATCGGTTCATTACTTAAACTTAGACCATTGTTGCATTTAAGTAAAGCTGGAAAAGTTGAAACAATCACAAAAGTAAGAACAACTGCTAAAGCTCAAGAGGAATTAAAAAAGCGCTTCTTGGCAGAAGTCGCTGGTAAAAATGTTACCGCCTTTATTGTTTATACAAACAATATGGCGAAGATGTTAGATTTAAAAGATGAACTGGAAGAAAAAGGACTCGAAAACATATTGTTGATTCCTTTAACACCGGTTGTTGGCTGTCATGCCGGTCCAGGAACAATGGGAGTGGGTTATATTGAAAAAGTATAGTCATCAGGAAGCTAGAAGTATAATAAATGAACTTCTAGTTGAGATTTTCAATCGTATTTTAGCAATTGAAGGTCAGAACTTAAAAGATAAAGGAATAAAACTCTCAATGAGTGAAGTTCATGTTTTGGAAGCAATCGAAACCCAAAGTGAACCGACCATGTCAAATATCGCTAGAAAATTAGGGATTACAATTGGTTCTTTAACGACGGCAATTAACACCCTTTATCAAAAAGGATATGTAGATAGAAAACGCGATCAAGAAGATCGTCGTAAAGTATATATTAGCAATCTAGATAAAGCTAAAAAAGTTTTAGTGGAGCATGATAAGTTCCACGAAGAAATGATTGATTCAGTATTTGAAGATTTAGAAATCGAAAAGGATGAGCTGTTAATTGAATCCTTAGAAAAACTCTCCTCTTATTTCAAAAAATAGCACCAACAAAAAAATAGCGGATTATCCGCTATTTTTTGTTAGTCAGCTACAACGATGCAGTCAACTGGGCAATTTGTTTCGCAAATACCGCAATCGATGCAAGCATCTTGATCAATTACGTAGATATCTCCTTCAGAGATACAATCTACTGGACAGTTTTCCTTGCAAGTACCACAAGCGATACAAGTATCTAAGATAACTCTAGGCATGGTAAATCCTCCTTATAAAGACTTTTATATACAGTAATATATTAACAATTATTATTAGATTTGTAAATAAGAAAAATAAATTTTTCCAAAGAAAGATATTTCTTGAATATGCAAGCTATATTTGGTAAAATGTTTATGTTAACTAAAGGAGTGTGAATGAGAATGTTTGAAATACAAATTTGGCTTTTTATAGTATTATTAGTAGTTGCTCTATTAGTTGGAGCTGTTGTAGGATTTTTCCTTGCTCGAAAATATTTCAAAAAGTATTTAGAAAAGAATCCACCAATCAATGAACAAATGATTAGGGCAATGATGGCTCAAATGGGTCGTAAGCCTTCAGAAAAACAAGTTAGACAAGTAATGGCTTCAATGAATCAAGCAAAATAAATATGGTCTCAAGAATGAGACCATTTTTTATGCTTTCTTTTTCTTAAAAACAACCTTATTTTCAGTTCCTTTGATGATTCTTATATAGTTGTGTCGATGCTTAAAAAGAATTAATGTCATAAGCAGTGATACAGTTATTAAAAAAGTTAAATCAAAGTCTTGAAAATAAATATAACCGTTAACATTTAAAATGTAGAATAATAAAGTCCCTAAAAACGCAAGAATTGTAACTGCTGTTGATGCGATAGAGGCAATTCTTGTTACAGCTATCGTAATTATAAACACAGGCAATAAAGCGATTGGCAGTGGCCAAAAATAAAATGCTAATAATCCAAAAGAAGATGCAACACCCTTACCACCCTTAAATTTCATCCACACCGGATAAATATGACCGAAAACAGCTATAGCACCATA
>JBAYQC010000023.1:0-15062 GCA_041677365.1 Candidatus Izemoplasmatales bacterium
AAAAGCGATTGTATGGCAATCTTCACAAACCAAGGAAATTTGTGATGAATTAATTTCAAAAGGGTACCAAGAAAAGTTTAAAGAAAAAACTGGTCTTCTAATTAACCCCTACTTTTCAGGAACAAAAATCAAATGGATCTTAGACAATGTTCCTCAAGCCAAAGTTTTAGCTAAAGATAACAAACTAGCTTTTGGGACCATAGATTCTTGGCTTATTTGGAATTTAACTAATGGTAAAAGTCATATTACCGATTACTCTAACGCTTCAAGAACTTTAATTTATAATATTCATGATTTAAAATGGGATGATGAACTGCTTGATATCTTGGGCATACCCAAAAACATATTACCAGAAGTGGTTAACTCAAGTGGTATAGCGGCCTATACTGATTTAAATGCGTTTTCTGCAAAAGTGCCAATTTCTGGAATTGCTGGAGATCAACAAGCTGCTTTGTTTGGACAGACTTGTTTTGAACCAGGAGACTTAAAGAATACTTATGGTACAGGATGTTTCTTGCTAATGAATACGGGAGAAGAAGCTAAAACTTCAAAAAATGGTCTTTTAACAACTATTGCTTGGGGACTAGATGGCAAAATCGAATACGCATTAGAAGGTTCAATCTTTGTAGCTGGAAGTGCAATTCAATGGCTGAGAGATGGTTTAGAAATAATTTCTAGTGCTCAAGAAACCGAAACCATGGCGAGAAAAACAAAAAGTAATTTAGGAGTATACTTTGTTCCAGCATTTGTTGGCTTAGGAACACCTTATTGGGAAGAAGATGCACGAGGTAGTTTCTTTGGCTTAACCAGAGGTGTAACCAAAAATCATATTGTCAGATCTGCCCTCGAAGCAATTTGTTATCAAACAAAAGATGTAGTTGAGTTGATGCAAAAAGAAGCAGACATTAGAGTTTGTAATTTAAAAGTTGATGGTGGAGCCTCACAAAATGACTTTTTATTAGAATTCCAATCCGATATATTGAATTGCAATATTTATCGTCCATCTATTAGCGAGACTACTGCTCTAGGTGCTTGTTATTTAGCCGGAATAGGTGTTGGAATTTGGACAAAAACTGAAATCATAAAAAAATGGATGATTGATAAAAGTTTTAGACCCACTATGTCAGAACAAAAGCGTAAAGAATTATATCATAACTGGAAACGAGCGCTTAAAGCTTGTGTAGCTTTTGCTGATAAAACTAATTATTAAAAAAACTTATTATCTAGCAAATATTGATAAAATCTCTTTAATAAAAACCATTGCAATTGCATATGGTTTTTTTATTTGCGAAATATACTAATAAAATTGCTTGTTTTAATTACACTGCATTTTAATTCTTGGATTAGGATATAACAATTAATTTAAAGTAAGATTATAAAATAAAGGAGGAAATAATGAATCAAGTAATTTTAGTTGGTAGATTAGTAAGTGATCCTGAATTAAAAGTTTTGGATAATGGTGTAAAGGTTTCAACAATCAATTTAGCAGTTAAGAGAAGTTTCAAGAGCGGAGAAAATAATCAATATGAAACAGATTTCTTTCATTGCACCTTATGGAGTGGGATTGCCGAAGCTACAGTTAGTTATTGTAGAAAAGGATACACAGTAGGAATAAAAGCCCGTTTGCAACAAAAGAATTTTGTTCAAGATGGAAAAAACGTGTTCTCTTATCCAGAAATAATAGTTGAAAAAATTACCTTTATTAACAAAAGCAATAATGATGAGGAATAAGTGCTAATTTAGCACTTATTTTTTTGATTATAATTTTTAAAATCAAGAAAATATGTTATAATCACTATTAGAAAATAATGATTAAGGAGAATATAAGGCAGTAGATATGCTTTATTAATTTTTAATATGAGACAATACTTAGATTTTGTTAATCACATCTTAAATAACGGAAGAGAAAAGCCTGATCGAACAAACACAGGAATAATTTCAACTTTTGGCTATCAAATGCGCTTTAATTTACAAGAAGGATTTCCGCTTCTAACAACAAAAAAAGTACATTTTAAATCAATAGTTCATGAACTGCTTTGGTTTATCAAAGGTGATACCAATATCAAATATTTAGTTGATAATAATGTTAGAATTTGGAATGAGTGGCCTTATGAAAAATTCAAAAAATCGGATATTTATAATGGCGAGAGTCTTAAAGATTTTGTTGAAAGAATAAAAAATGATTCTGATTTTGCTAAAGAGTTTGGTGATTTGGGGCCAGTATATGGTAAACAATGGCGTGATTTTAACGGTTATGATCAATTGAAAAATGTAATCGAACAAATTAAAATAAATCCTGAAAGTAGAAGACTTATCGTCTCTTCATGGAATCCACCACAACTTAAAGATATGGCCTTACCTCCATGTCATATGATGTATCAGTTTTATGTAAACGATAATAAATTGTCTTTACAGATGTACCAAAGAAGTGCAGATGCGTTTTTAGGTATTCCCTTCAATATCGCTTCTTATGCTTTATTGCTAGAATTAGTTGCCAAAGTTTGTAACTTACAGCCTTATGAATTAGTACACACAATTGGTGATGCACATGTTTACTCGAATCATCTCGAACAAGTTAAAACTCAATTGAGCAGAGAACCGAAAAGCCTTCCAAAATTGAAAATTAATGCCAAAAATAGTATTGAGGATTTTGAATATGGTGATATTGAACTGATTGACTATAATCCTCACCCTATAATTAAAGGAAAGGTTGCTGTATAACATGATAAGCATGATATTTGCTATTGATCCGACGGGACTTATTGGTAAAGACAATGATTTACCTTGGAATTATCCGGAAGATTTACAATATTTTAAATACATTACATTAAATAAAACTGTTTTAATGGGAGTAACTACATTTGAATCGATTGTTTCTCGACTTAATAAACCATTACCTAATCGAAAATCAATCGTTGCTTCTTTAAATGAATACTCCTACCCTGGAGTAGAGGTTATTAATGACTTGGAGAGTTTTTTATCTAAGCCTCATGAAGAAGAAATTTTTGTGATTGGGGGTAAAACTATCTATGAAATAGCTTTTCCCTATGCCGATAGATTATATATCACTCACATAAAAAAAGTCTATGATGGAGATACATACTTAGATTTAGACCTAAGCGACTTTCACTTAGTAAAAGCGGATGAAAACGAAGAATTGACATTTGCAATTTATGAAAGGAATGTTAAATAAATGTTCAAATATCTGCAAGTAATAGTTACTGTAATACTTACGGTATTATATGCTATTTGGATTAATTTCAGCATTGAATTGCTGGATATATTTCGAGTGATACTTGTCTTTGCTGGATTAAACATAGCCTACACACTTTTAATTTTAATTAGTTTTGGAATATTCATTTACGCTACTGAAAAAACTTCACAAGTTTCAATGACAAAACATTATTTTTATAATCTTTACAATGAATATATATTTAATTTTCTGTATCGGGTAAAACCAATAATCATTGATAAAGAAAATTTACCTAAAGATAATAATTTTGTTGTTTATGCTAATCATATTGAATACACAGATCCATTTTATATTAAACAGACTTTTAAAAAGTACCCTTTGACATTTATCTCTAAACAAGAGCTATTTAAAATCCCCTTAATTAGGAATGTCCTGAGAAGTATTGGCTCAATTCCGCTATCAAGAAAAGTTGGAGATCGTCAAGCTTTAGAGGCTATTTTATCAGGGATAAAATTAGTTAAATCAGGACAACCAATTTGTATTTTTCCAGAAGGAACAAGAAATCATGCTAATACTGTTAAGGAATTTAAAAGTGGTTCTTTTAAATTAGCTCTAAAGGCCAAAGCTGATATCTCAGTCTTGGTTTTATATAATATGCATAAATCAACAGAGTTATTTAAATATAAAAAGGCTAGAGTTTATGTAATAGTATTGCCACTTATTAAGTATGAGACTATTAAAGATTTAGATTCTCAGACTTTATCAAATAATATTCATCAGTTGGTGGAAGAAAAACTACAAAACTTTAAAATATAACGATATAAAAGAGGAATCATCAAGATGCTTATTACATTATTTTGGACATTTTTTAAAATTGGATTATTTACATTTGGCGGGGGTTATGCAATGATCCCTTTTATTCATAACTACGCTGTAGAAAAATACAAATGGATTACTGATGAAGAATTCTTGGATATTATTGCTATAGCTGAATCCACACCTGGACCGATAGCTATTAACTCGGCTACTTACATAGGAAATAAAATCAAGGGTATTAAAGGATCTTTTTTCGCAACATTAGGCGTTGTAATTCCCTCGGTGATAGTTATTCTTTTTATTGCGATGTTTTTTATGCAATTCAAAGAAAATATTTATGTAGAATATGCATTTAGGGGAATAAGAGTTGGTGTTTCAATACTAATACTCAATGCTGCTATAAGAATGTATAAGAAGTTGAATAAAAACTGGCTTTCATTTCTTCTCTTGTTAGTTGGCTTTTTCTTTATTCTTTTTGAATTAGTACCAGTGATTTATGTCATTATTATTGGTGGCGTTGTTGGAATCAGCTATCAATTGATTATAACAAGAGGTGATAATAATGCTTGATTTATTATATCTCTTGTGGACATTCTTTAAAATTGGCTTATTCACCTTTGGTGGCGGTTATGCAATGATTCCCCTAATAACTGAAGAAGTTGTAAAAAATAATTGGATGCAAACTGAACAGTTAATCGATTTTATTGCGATAGCTGAATCAACTCCGGGACCATTTGCGATTAATATAGCTACCTTTGTTGGTTTTTCTCAAGAAGGAATACTCGGATCGTTATTTGCAACATTAGGAGTAGTTTTACCTTCTTTCATTATTATTGTAATTATCGCTAAACTATTTCATAAGTTTGCGACTAACAAATACGTTGTTGGATTTTTAAAAGGAGTAAAACCAGTCGTTGTCGGAGTTATTTTTTCTGTCGCTGTTGCATTTATTCTAAAAAACGTATTTAACTTCACAATAGCAAAATTTGAGGGTTTCATCTTTAAATGGGAGACTTTATTGATATTTATAGTAATTTTTACGATGACACAATTAAAGAAAAAAATGCATCCAGTTTACATAGTCTTGGTATCTGGAATTTTAGGTTTACTAATTTATGGATTAATCATTTAGGAGGAGAATAATGACTTTTGAGATTAACCTGATAAAATGGCTACAAAGTATTAGAAGTGATATACTTGATTTTATCTTTGAATTTTTTACGGTATTTGGCGAGGAATTAGTAGTGATTGCTGTTTTGGGATTTGTTTATTGGGCAATCGATAAAAAAACCGGTGAGAGACTAGGAATCACAGTATTTATTTCTTTAGGTTTTAATGCCCTATTAAAACTCATAATTATGAGACCTAGACCTTTTATGGTAGATGATTCCATAATCAATTTAAGGCCCGAAACATCAGGGGGATATTCCATGCCCAGCGGACACACCCAAAGTGCTTCAACAGTTTTCTTTGGATTATATCAATTCTTAAAAAAGCGTTACCTTATGATAATAGCGATTATTATCACAATTCTAGTAGCAATCAGCAGAATGTATATTGGTGTTCACTATCTAACGGATGTTCTTGTTGGGGGAATATTAGGGTTTTTAATAACTTATTATATGTATCGCTGGATATCAAAAAAGAGCGACTTAAAGACACTTTACAATGTAATTTTAGCAATATCGTTTATTGGTTTAGTAAGTATCTTCATATATAACTATATTACTCTTTCAAAAACTAACTTTGACTCTCAACAATTCTATTTCAATACTGAAGCTATCGCTAAAATGATTGGTACATTGGTTGGATTTATCGTCGGAGTCAAAATAGAAGCCAAGTATATAAAGTTTGAGAATCATAGAATTTTATATAAGAACTTAATTAGATTTGCACTTGGTGTAGGAGTTGTCTTTTTATCAAGAATCGCATTGAAAGAATTATTTCATCTGTTTGTCAATTCAGAAGATTTAGCTTTGGATCAATATTTTATGGCTGGATTTGCAAGCTTTCTAGATTTTCTTAGATATGCTATAATGGTAATAGTAGGAATCGGAATCTATCCGATACTATTTAAAAAAATAAATATTTAAAAGGGGTTAACATGAAAATAATTAATAACACGCTTTACAACAAAGAATTGATATTAAGGTATAATAAATACTACTTACAAAGTTATATGGTAAAGAATTTTATAATAATAACTTTAATTTCACTAGCATTTGCGATTTATATGGCGGTGGTAGAACAATGGCTTTATGCCGGACTATTACTCTTGATACTATTCATATATTATGGACTTACATTCGGAATGCAAAAGTTAACCACTAATAGAATGTTAAAACGTTCTCCTTTGGTGGAAAATCCAATAATGCAAACCTATGTTTTCACAGAATTATTATTCTCAGTCACTAATACTAAAACATATGAAGTTCGTTATGAAGAAGTAGTAAAAGTAAGAAGAGCTAAAGGATTTTATCTTATCCAAACTAATGATCGTAAGACTTATATTGTTGATTACAATGGCTTTGAAAATCCTACTGATTTAGAAACTCTTGATAGTTTCTTTGTAGAAAAGTTAAATCTAAAGGCAAAATAGCGAGTAACTGCTATCATATTGTTATGTGATAGCAGTTTTTTATTGACATTTTTTCATTGATAAATTATAATTAGACCATGTGGTATAGACTATATGGTATAGAAAGGTAGATGATTATGAAAAAAGTTGATAAAACACAACTATTATTAGAAAACAAGGATTTATTAGACGCTGTAATCAAAGAGTTTGCTTACAAAAGTTATCAAGAAGCATCAATTAATGAAATCATAAAAAATGCCAGTTATAATAAAGGTAGTTTTTACTATCGTTTTAAAAATAAGCAGGAATTATTTGTTGCTTTATTAGATCATGTAATAGTTGAACAAATATCACTTTTTAAAGATAACAATTTGCCTTTTTCAAGGATTTTCAAAATTGAGGAGATGTTGTTTGAATTATTTAATAATCTAGTTAATCTATATAATTTAAGTCATGAACTCTATTTTGTTCTGACAAGACATCAATATGATGAGCTCTCAAAGAAAATCATTGATGAACAATGCCTTTCGCCGCTTATAAACAGATTTTTTATTCAATTTAAACGCTTTAGTTACTTGTCACATTATGAAAATATGTTATTAGTAATCGAAAATCTTTATTATAATTTTCCTCAATCAATTTTAAAATCTAGTAATCCATCAGTTTATTTACGTAAACTAGTTGGATATCTCGTAGCTAGTGATTCATCTGAAACTCCTACAAAGATAGAAATGTCAGTAAAGGAATTCTTACCTAAAACTAATCTTACCTATATTATCTCTGATAATAAGCAAATTAAATTTAATCCGGAATTCATAGTTTTAAGTAGCAGTTTTAGGTTATTTGATAACATTAAGAGTATCTTAAAATCTAAAAATAATATGATTTTTTATAACTACAAGAAAATTATTAAAAAATCAATTAATTATAGTATAAAAGATTATACACTATATAAAATCTTCATATCCAAAGGTGTTGTTTCAGCTGTTAAAAGAAGTAAATTCTTTGAAGTATTTCTTTTAACTTTGTTTTATTACCTTATGTCTGAAGAACCAGTGCTTGTAATAGATCATTTGATTAATGGTATTTCTCCAGAAGAAAAATCTTTGTTTTTCGAGGATATCTTGCCAATTATCGCAAAAACTAGTAAAATAATTATAGTTGATGAAGAATTTGAATCATTAATACCTGATAGCTCAATATATTATTTAGATTATAGTTCTAATTTAAATCAATTTGACATAAATATTATTGCTAAGCAATTAAAAGATAAAAACTATCTCTATACTTATAGTAAAAATAGTTATTATTATCTTAAAATATTGTCAGAAAAAGAACTGAGTGAGAGTAATCTCAAAGAATTAATAATTGATAATGCCTTTATATCAATAAAAAGAGCTCTTTCGATTTCTTATGACGAAATCATTAAAAGTGAGGATTTATATGAAAAAACTTCTTAATTTAATTTGGAAAGACTTTTTATTCTTTATCGAGTATCGACTCTTTTACATGATCCTGTTATTATCTTTACTATTTGGGTTTATAATCGGTTTCTTTCCCATAGTTAATCCTTTGTTCTTTATCTTTTTATCACTGTATATAATTCCCGTTATCACTTATTCTATTAAACATTATATAGATAAAGAAGAATATGCTCTTTCTGAAACTAAGAAAACTACAGAGAATATCATTGTAAAGACAGTTAGTTCTTTTATGCTTAATATTATCCCGCTTATTATTTACATAATTGTCTTAGTTTTTGTTTTACATGTTAGAATTAATTATTTTCTATTTATTCTCGTATATTTTCTCGGAAGTATTATCCATATTCTTATTGGTTTTATTATTGCTGAAAGAGCAAAAACTATTATTTCATTGAGTTTAACTTATACTGTATATATATTATTTTTCTCTTTGATACCATTTTTATTTCTTTATAATTTTATGCCAGAAATATTTAACTATATTCTTATATTTTCACCCGCATACCTAAATTCTGTTCTATTGTTTAATATTCAAATTGGATATATATTCTCAGATGTTACCCTTATTGTTATTTCATTGGTATTACAATTTCTTTTAATTGTTGCATTATTTTACATGCTATTAGCAAAAAGAGGTATAAAAATTGATTAAGTTTATTGAAGATAAAAAGATATTTCATTTACAAACTAACAATACTTCATATATTATTGAAATTCTTCCTTCTAAGCATTTAGGAAGTCTTTATTATGGTGAAAAAATTGATTTTGAAAATGATTATGAGCGATTAAAACTCAAACTTGGTCTTGAGATGGGTGGACAGGTTGCTTATGATGAATCTGATAAAGTCTTCAATTTAAATACTGCTTTTTTAGAAGCGCCTACTTATGGAAAAGGAGATTTTAGAGAACCTATGGTCCATTTAAGGCATAGAGATGGTTCAAGAATCACAGATTTTGTGTTTCATAGTTATAAACTTTTAGATCATAAGCCAAAGATAAATAATCTTCCTGAAACCAGAGCTTTTAACAAAGAAACTCTAAAGATTACTTTAAAAGATAAAGCAAGAAACATTTTTTTAAATCTATATTATACTCCGATTCAGGAGATAGATATCATTGCTAGAAGAGCAGAACTAGTTAACAATACGGAAAATGATGTTCTAATTGAAAAGATAATGAGCTTTAATTTAGATATTTTAAACCAAGACTATTATCTAAAAACATTTGATGGTGCTTGGATTAAAGAAAGACAGATAAATAATCAAAAAATCTATCCCGGAATTTATAAGATCGATTCTAAGAAGGGTGTTTCTTCTGCAGATCATAACCCTTTTATAATACTAGGCAAAGAGTTTACCGATGAAAATCTTGGCCCAGCATATGGCTTTTCACTAATATATAGCGGGGGTTTTGAAGCTTTGCTTGAAGTAAATCCAGTTTCAATACTAAGGATACAAATGGGTATAAACTCCTTTGATTTTTATTGGAATTTAAAGAGTCAAGAAACTTTTTATACACCTGAGGTGTTAATGAGCTTTAGCTCTTCGGGATTTAATCGGTTAAGTCTTAATTTCCATGATTTGATTAACCAATACATTATTAAACCGGAGTTTAAAGATAAAAAACGTCCGGTTTTATTTAATAATTGGGAAGCAACAATGTTTAGTTTCTCTCAAAGGAAACTAATTAAATTAGCGAAAAAAGCTAAATCTCTAGGTATGGAGATGTTTGTTTTAGATGATGGCTGGTTTGGAGAAAGAAATGATGATAAAGCTGGTCTAGGTGACTGGTATTGTAATAAAAAGAAAATTCCATTAGGAATTGAAGGCTTAGCTAAAAAAATCAACAAGCTCGGTTTAGAGTTTGGAATCTGGGTAGAACCAGAAATGATAAATTATAACTCAAAACTTTATAATGAACACCCAGAGTGGGTAATTAGACATCCTAATTTCAAACCTTCTCTAGGAAGAAATCAATTAATTCTTGATTTAGCAAATCCAGAAGTAGTAGATTATTTGGATAATGTGCTTTCTAAGCTTTTTTCTGAGGCTAATATAGCTTATTGTAAATGGGATATGAATCGTAATTTTAGTGATATATATTCGCAAAACATCACTGCGGAAAATCAAGGAAAGCTTTTACACTTATATATGTTAGGGCTTTACGATCTTTTAAATCGTTTAACCAACAAATTTCCGCACGTCTTATTTGAAGCTTGTGCCAGCGGTGGAAATCGTTTTGATTTGGGTATGCTATATTATATGCCACAAATCTGGACTTCTGATAATACCGATGCTCATTCACGATTTCTAATTCAATATGGAACTTATTACGGTTACAAGCAATCAGTTATCGGTGCACATGTTAGCGATAGCCCTTCTCAACAAGTTTTAAGAAAAACCCCTTTAGAAACTCGTTTCAATGTCAGCGCTTTTGGTTTATTAGGTTATGAATTAGATATTACAAAGTTAACCAAGTTTGAATCCGAAGTTATTAAAAAACAAATTTTATACTATAAAAAACACCAAGAATTATTACAATTTGGAGATTTATATCGTTTAAAGAATCCTTTTACAACTAATGAAATGCAAGTTATAACTGTCGATAAAGAGAAAAGAGAAGCAATTTTAGGGATTTTTCAAACCTTAGAAGTTCCTAACGCCAAATTTGATCTGATTAAATTGCCGATGTTAGATAAGAACAAAACCTATAAAATATCGGTGAGAAAACAATACTTTAATTTAGATATGTTTGGCTATCTAATAAAACATGCATTACCAATAAAAATAAATGCTAAAAGCATACTTTTCCACCTTATCAAGAATCGTTACTTATTTTCTGCAGAAGAAGATACACAAATCGTTAAAGGTGAAGTACTAGTTAATAAAGGGTTTATTCCCAAACAACCTTATCTTGGGACTGGGTATAATGAAAATATTCGATTAATGGGTGATTTTGGCTCAAGACTTTATTATATATGTGAGGTGAATAATGATGCGAAAGGTTAATTCAATTAATTTTGATTGGTATTTTGTTGAAGGGTTTGATACTGATTATTTAGCTATTAACTATGATTTTCATCAACATGAATCTATCAATATTCCTCATACGATGAAATTAATTCCTGAAGCATATTTTAACGAGGAGACTTATCAATTTGTCGGTACTTATTTTAAAGAGCTTGAAATTGAAAATATATCTGAAGAGTTATGGATAGAATTTAAAGGTATAGCTGTTAAATCAGACATTTATCTAAATGGAGAATTACTCTTTGAAAACAAGGGAAGCTATCTGCCATTTAAAGTTGACCTCAGCAAACGAATTCATAAGGGGAAGAATATCCTAATCGCAAAAGTCAACAGCAAAGAAGAGGCTAACATCCCTCCTTTTGGTGGTTATGTTGACTATCTTGGTTTTAGTGGAATTTATCGAGAAGTATCATTAATTGAGCTTGGTAAAACTTATCTTTCTGATGTTAAAGTATCTACGGATAACGACTGGATAGAAGAAGGCAAATTCAAACTTAATATCGATTTTAAAACAAGTGAGTTTAATGCTAAAAATCAGGTTATTTTTCAATTAATCGATAATGATAATCTGGTTTTCGAAACTGTATTTAAAAATATTTCTACTGAAAACCATGTTACTCTCAATCTCGAAAATATAAAAAAATGGGATTTAAATAATCCCAAACTATATAAAATTAAATTTAGCTTATTAGATTCAGATAAACTCCTTGATGAGTTGAGTTTTAACTATGGTTTTAGAACTGCAAAGTTTACCACTAATGGGTTCTTTTTGAATAACGAGTTAACAAAACTCATTGGTTTAAATCGCCATCAGTCATATCCATATATTGGTTATGCAGCGCCAAAGTCGCTTCAGGAAAAAGATGCGGATATCATAAAGGATCTCGGATGTAATATTGTAAGAACGTCTCATTATCCACAAAGTGAACATTTTTTAAATCGGGCAGATGAAATTGGTTTATTAGTTTTTGAAGAGATTCCTGGATGGAACTATATCGGTAATCAAGAGTTTAAAGAATTAACTTACGATAATATCAAAAAAATGATTGAAAGAGATTATCATCATCCTTCTATCATTTTATGGGGTGTAAGAATTAATGAATCAAAAGATGATGATGAATTTTATCGTACCACTAATAAAATCGCTCACTCTCTTGATTCAAGTCGACAAACCGGTGGAGTACGAAACTTCAAGAAAAGTCATTTTTTTGAAGATGTTTACACCTATAACGATTTTTCTCATTATGGCAAGAATCTCGGTTTAGAAAATCCAAAAAAAGTCACTGGTAAAAATGTTCCATATCTAGTAACTGAAAGTAACGGTCACATGTTTCCAACCAAAGCATTTGATTCTGAAAAAAGAAGAGTTGAACATTTAAAGAGACATTTAGCAGTTTTAGATGCTAATATGAAACATAAAAAAAGTAGTGGTGCTATCAGTTGGTGTTTGGCTGACTATAACACCCATTTTAACTTTGGTTCAAATGATCATATCTGCCATCACGGAGTTTTAGATATCAACCGGATTGAAAAGTACGCTGCTTATGCTTATAAATCACAAAAGATAACCGACAATGTTCTTTTTGTCGCAAGTAATCTAATACCTGGTGATTATGATGAAATGAGAATACCAGAATTTTTGGTATTAGCAAACTGTGATTATCTCAAAGTTTACCGAGATAATAAATTCATTGGAAAATACCTTCCCGATAAAAAAGTATATCCTAATTTAAAGAATCCACCATTTATTATCGATGATTTAATTGGTGATTTATTAATCGAAAATGAAGGTTATGACAAAAAAGTAGCAAAAAAAATAAAAACAATTCTTTTAAGTTACAATAAATTTGGTTTTAAACTTTCCTTAAAAGCTAAACTAAATGCTCTTCAACTCATGATGTTTAAGAAATTTAATTTCCCGGACATAGCTGCTTTATTCTCTAAATACCTAGCTTTCCAAGAACATAAACCTGTAACTTTTAAATTCGAAGCCTATCGGGATGACCAATTGGTTAATATTGTTTACAAAAGCCAGATGGTTGATAGTGAAATCCAAATTCTTCCTGACAAACTTGAATTGAATCATATTGATAGTTACGATATTACAAGAGTGGTAATTAAACAAGTTGATCAATTTGGCAATGTTTTAGATTATGGAAAAGCGGTTGTGGAAGTTATTGCTAATCCAGGTTTAGATATTATTGGACCTAAGCTTGTAAGTTTATCTGCAGGAACAGCTGCTATTTATTTAAAAACTACCGGAGAGAGAAATAAATCCTCAGTGAAGTTTAAATTCACCAACTACCCTGAACAAGAAATTGACTTTAAAATAAAAACAGGAATCCTTGATTAGTCAAGGATTCCGCTGTTTATTAAGAACATATATACAATATAATTCGGGATTGCAAAGGAGTAGTCTTCAGAATCTTCAATTCCCCAAGTATTAATACCTAAAAGATTTCCATCGACATCAACTAAGGCTCCTCCGCTTGAACCATTAGAGATAAAAGCATCGTGATAAATCGTCAAGAAAGCAACATCTTTTAACGTTTCCATTGACTTAAACTCGCCAAAAGTAACATTATTGATTAACGAACCGGGATTGCCAACTGCTAATACAAATTCTCCAGGGTTAAACTTATAACCAACTCGCTTTTGATAATCAATGATAAAGATATCAGTTCTATCAGCCTTTTCAAACTGTAAAAGAGCTAAATCAAGACTACTATCAAATGCAACTAAAGTAACTTCAGAAAAATCACTATCAGAATTCGTTTTAATTTCAAATATCGGTTCAGAATCATCGGTTTCAAGAACATGATAATTAGTTATTGCATAATAGTTTAAATCATCTTCTAAGATAATAACTCCAGAACCGCTTGCAATTAAGGTTTTGACCGGAGTACTCCAAGGTGTAGGTTTGACATAGATAGATGTATTAACTTGGATATTTGAACGTTTTATTTTATCTTTTGTTGCAAACAAGATATCATTATATTCATCTGTTTCTAAATCATAACTAGCAGATTCATAAATGGGGAAATTCGCATAATCATCATCAGAAAAACTGATAGTTCCATTGACTCTTACTTGAGTTGTTGTGGTTGGAGAAAAACTTTGTTCAAAAGGATTATAAAATTTTAAATCACAACCAACTAAAGCAAATGTCATAAATAGTAGAGAAAATATGAGAATTAGCTTTTTTTTCATTTTTATCACCCTTATAATAAATATTATATAACAAATTGTCTTTTATTAAAATAATTTTGTTCTAGGTGTTTATTTTATTAAAAAAACTGCGTATAATTTAATTAATCTTCATCCAAGGAGGATTTTTATGATTTTTCTATCACCAATAGCAATTCCCGAGAACCTTGACTACGCTTTATATTTTAATTTGCTGTTTTTTGGCATTATTGCTCTAGCAGCTTTTTTTGGGTTTGTTCAAGGCTTTAAACGTTCTTTATGGGGGTTGATTTTTAAAATTATCTTCGTGATAATTTTCTTTTTAACAATCAATTCAGCAAGTAACTTCATTTATAACGCTGACATCAGCTCAATCTTAGCGATGATACCAGAATCGATGTTTGATTTTGGCGGTGCTTCGAGCATAAACGATGTGGTGATATCTCAGATAAGTGCAGCCTTGGAAGTTGAACCAGAAATGATTTCCGGTAATGAAGATATCTTAGCCTTAGTAGTTTCTTTGTCTTTATTTGTTATTAAAATCATTTATACAATATTATATTTTACTGTTTTTGCGGTTATCTATAAGTTTATTACCTTTATCCTTAGATTATTTATAATTAAAAGAAAAAAAGGGAAAAGCAAATTAAGATTACTAGGAATTATTCCTGGTGCTTTAAGAGGTGTCGTATCAGTCTTCTTGATGTTGATAATCTTTGGTGGTCTATTTGATATAATCGGTGGTGTTTCTTCAATAGCTAGTATATTAGCTGAAG
>JBAYQC010000024.1:0-14950 GCA_041677365.1 Candidatus Izemoplasmatales bacterium
CAAGAAGTATTTTCCTACCTAGCAAGTTTCCCTGAAAAAGAACAACAGTTAAAATTGTTTGATTAAATGAAGTAAAGTGATGTTTTTATACTATTTGCTTATGTAATATTAAATTTTTTTTAGATTATGCTATAATAAGAGAATAAATCATCTAATAAATAATAATTGCTAAAATAATAAAAGATTCAGTTATAACTGAGTCTAAGATTAAAAGTATAGGAAGGACATTAATACTAAAAAAGAAGAAATTATCAATTTTTTAGTAAAAAGGAAGATGACTGGTTTAGTTTCCTCAATTGAGATATTAATTGTAAACTTAATAATCAACGAATTAGCTACTACAAGAAAAATGAAGAAGTTTATTCATTATGGCATTATAGCCCTTCATACTTTAGTGGTTTTTTTATTGGTGTTTTTTTTATTACCTAAGGGTACTTCCCCATATCTAATAACGTTGTCAGGGTGGACTTATTTAATTCCTTTCATATTTATTTATAAAGAGAAGCCGATTATCATTATAATTACTATGGCTTTTGCCTTAACACATTCACTTTTTGTTAAAGGCTTGGCATCCCATATTTTAATCCTAAGCCAAGGCGATATTAAGAATTGGAGCTATATTATCTTACAATCAGCAATTCTTTTAGTATCGACTCCATTAATGATATTTTTAATTAACAAAAGAATCAAATCAATAATTAATTTTTTAAATACAAAGAACGTTAAATTATTTCTTTTGGTTTCTTTAGCTTCTTTTTTAACCGTTTTTACTCTTTGCTTTTTTGTCGAATTTAGAAGTTACTTGATTCTTTCAATAATTTATTTTGCGATTTTTTTCTTGTTAGTAAGTTCATATTTTCTTGCTTACACGATTATTCATACAAAGAAAAGTGTAGATAAGTTAAATATCTTGGTTTATGAAGACAGTTTGACTAAAATTAAAAACCGACTTGCATTATATGATGATTTTCAAAAAATCGCTGATGAAGGTAAAAAATATGCGCTTTACTTTCTTGACTTAGACAAGTTAAAAAATATCAATGATACTCACGGACATTTAATCGGTGATAGATATATTGTTGCATTTGCTGAAGCGGTAAAAAATTGTATAAGAACTGACATGGATTTTTATCGAATTTCTGGTGATGAGTTTATTATAATTGATTATATTAATGACGATAACAATTCATTGTCAATTGAAAAAATCCAAAATTCAATTGAAAAATGTTTTAACTTTGATATTGAATTTCAAGGAGTAAGCATTGGTAAATCAATGTTCCCTAAAGAAACTGATAATCTCGATTCATTACTTTCTTTAGCTGATAAGAGAATGTATGTTGAAAAGAGTAAAATTATCTCTAAATAGGGAGTGAACTAGTCACTGTCAATTAGACAACATAAAAAATATAATGTTCAATTAACTAAGGCTTGATTCCTAAAAAGTATAGGAGTTGAGCCTTTTAGTTTTGCTTGAAATCTAATTTCATTATAAAACTTAATGTAACATTGTTATATATTGCAAAAATTATCATTTTTTCGTTGTACATATACAGGTATTTAGCGCTATGTGATATAATAATATGTAAATTTATGTTTTATTGATAAATATCTTCACATAAGGAGGCAGAAATTGGAACTATTTTTTAAAAATCAAGTTAACTTAATGAGTTTTGTAATTATGGCAATTGTTCTATTAGTAGCCTCTAAAAAATTGGAAAAATCCGATCCTTTAAACCGAGCGTTTTTAATTTCAATTTCAGCTGTGATGTTGGGACTGTTATCGGAAAGTGCAACTGTTTTACTAAATGGAAAAGAAGGATTCTTTTATATATTCGCTAATAACTTATTATCAGCGTTACTTTTTGCGGTTGCGCCAATGTTGGGGCTTTATTTCTTTCTTTTTATCTTTCATATGGTACTCCCAGATAAAAAGATTAGTAAATCAATTTTAACATTTATGTTGATTCCCGTAGCAATCTGTATTATCTTGGCTTTTCTCTCACCGTTTTTCGGTTTAGCTTTCGCTATTTCAGATATTGGAGTTTATTCTCGGGGGCCGTTTTTCATAGCATCAGTATTTTTAACTTATATATTTTTAGTTGTTGGAGTTGTCATTGTCTCAATTAACGCTAAGAGATTGATGAAAAAAGAGTTTTTATTAATGCTGGCGGTAGGGGTAATTCCGATTGTCGGGGGAATCATTCAAAGTATGTTTTATGGAGTCTTGACAATGTGGAGTTCAGCAGGAATAGCTTTATTGATAGGCTATCTTTTCCTTCAAGACAGAATGATTCAATTAGATTCACTTACCGGCGCTTGGAACCGTGAATCATTTTATTATACCTATTCAAGGCGAATTAAACTTAATCCAGAAAAAAGCTTTGGAGCTATTTACTTTGACATTGATAACTTAAAACAAATCAATGATACATGTGGACATTTAGAAGGAGATAGCGCAATTATACTAGTTATGGATGTTATTAAAGAAGTCTTGCCTTATGGCAGCAATATCTGTCGCTTAGGTGGTGACGAGTTCATCATCATTTATGATTGTGAAACTGAAGCAGAAATTAATAATGTCTTAGCAGATATTAAGGAGAATATTGCGAATAACGAAAAAATTACCAGTAGAGAATATAAACTTGAATGTAGTTTTGGAGCCGCTATATATACCCCAGAGTTCATTAGTATTAACGCTCTTGTTAGTAAGTTAGATAAATTGATGTACGAGGAAAAGTTTGCGAAAAAAGTAGAAAGAAAATAAATTATACGCAATATCTTATGGATTTTGCGTATTTTTTTATTAATATGAGTTCATATTGAAGAATTTTAGGTGATAAACATGAATGTAATTGATTGGTTATTAAAAGAAAATGTATCTTGCAAATACCTAGTTAATAAATACCTTCTAGAAAAATCAGACTCAGAAATTAATCATTTAAAAAGCAGAATAACCGAAGAAGGATTTGGATTAATCTTGATGAATAAACAGGATTTGAAAACTCATCTTTGGGGAGAAGGAGTCTATTCTCCTAAGTATATTTCGACGCACTATACACTCTTAGAACTTTGTCAACTTGGAGCTTGTTTGCAACAACCAAATATTATCGAAGCTATTAAGGTATTATTTAAGGAAATGTGGAAAGCAAGAGGCGAGGTAAAAAGCTACCGCCATCAAGACCTATGTGTCGTTGCGATGATGGTTAGGATTGCTTGTACAGCAAAATTTAATGATTTTAGACTTCGAGAAATGATTGATTTTATCCTTGAACATCAGATGGATGATGGGGGCTGGAATTGTGCTTGGGAACGTTTACCAAAACCCAAGCAATCTTCACTACACACAACCCTATCAGTTTTAGATGCCTTTAATGCATATAGCAAAAATGAATATATCTATAGAATAAATGAGATAAATCAGGTGATTCCTCAAGCAAGCGAGTATATCTTATCGAAAAGAATGTTTCGGTCAGTTAAAACTAATGAAGTAATCCATAAAGATATGCTTGTATTTCCATTTCCTTACGGATGGAAATACGATATATTACGTGCACTTACGGTTATGGTTGATCTTGAAATTCCTTATGATGAGCGAATGGAAGAATCTTTGGATATATTAATCAGTAGATTAGATGAATATGGGAGAATTAAAGCCAATAGAAAGCAAGGAGGCTTGCATCATATTCAATATACAAAAACCAATCATATCTGCCCTTTTAACTCTTTAAGGGTGTTGAAAGTATTAAAAACATATCGAAATAAGCAATATCAAAATTATTTATCAAAAGAGATTTCTTAATAATTTCTCTTGCTTTATTGATTAATTTGTCCTTGACTGGATATTTATTTAGGAGTATAACGAAGGTGTGAAGTTATTAAAGTACTATTTGTAGGAGGTTATTATATGAAATTTTATATTAAACAAAAGGTTTTTACTTTTAAAGATCAGTTTTCAATTATGGATGAACAACAAAATGTTCAATATCAAATTAAAGGCAAATTTTTGAGTTTAAGAAATAAGTTGGTATTGATTGATCATAAGGGTTTGGCTTTATTAAGGGCGGAAAGAAAACTATTTAGATTCTTACCTAAATATTTTGTTTATGATACTAAAAACCAAGTTATTGCGGAAGTGAAAAGAATTTTCAGTCTTCGACCAAAATTTGATTTAAGAATTCCTTATAAGGATTATCATGTTGATGGTAGTTTTTTTGCTCATAGTTTCAATATTTATGACAATACTAATAATTTAGTAGCTTCAATTTCAAAAAAGATTATTTCTTGGGGAGATACCTATGAAATCGAAATAATTGAAGAAGAAAAGCTTGAATTGTTATTGTTTTTGGTAATAATTATCGACCAAGTAGTTCATGAAAGACATAATCGATAGTTAAGTTCTTTTGAATGTGGATTATCCAATCATAGTGTTGTTTTTTAAAGATCATTTTTTATGATCTTTTTTAATTCTTTTACAAAATTTATAATGATTAATCCAATGTATTTTAAATTATTGATTGTTTAAATTTTTTTTAGATAAATTTAAGATATTCGCTTTTATTTTGTGGCAATAGGAGTAAAATTAAATTATATAGATAAGGAGGAAATTTCTATGAAAAAAGTTTTAATGGTTTTGCTTTTGATGATTTTGTCATTTACCTTTATTGGCTGTGATGGGAGTGGCAATGATGGTGACCCAGAAACATTGATTATTCAGTTTGTTCCAAGTACCACAATTGATTCAGACAAATTAACCTTACTTAAAAACTTAGAAGAGATGTTAGAGGCGGAATTAGCTACTGCAGGATATGAAATTAATGTTAATATCGGTGTTGGTACAAGTTACGCTTCAGTAATTGAAGCGATGGTTTCCGGCCAAGTTCACGTTGGATTCTTAACTTCTCAACAATATGCATATACAACCCTAGAATTTCCAGACAAAGTTGAAGTTATTTTAACTTCAGTGAGAAATGCATATGAAATTCAAATTGACTCTGAAGGAAATGAAATTACTGACAAAGCAACATTAATCGCAGCTGCGAATGCTAGCGGTTATGCAGGAGAAACAACTTCTGAACATAAAGTAAGCTCTTACTACTCAATGTTACTAGTTAGAACAGAAGATTTAGCAGAATATGAAACAAATGGTGTTTCTGCTTTAGCAGGTAAGTCAGTAGGTGTACAATCAACAACTTCAGGTTCCGGTTATGTCTATCCATCTTTCTTACTTTATCAAAATGAACTTTCATTTGTAACAGGCACACCTGACGCTAGTGAAGGTGAAGTTAAAGCGGTGACTATCGGTGGACATCAAAACGCTGTTTTAGGTTTGTTGAATGAAGATGTTGATGCTGTATTTGCATTCTTTGATGCAAGATATTCAACTGATTCTTATACTTCATGGCAAGATGCTAACCCTGATGAAAATATCTTTGATTATACCAGTGTAGTTGCTTTAACAGATCCAATCTTTAATGATACTATTTCTGCTGTAACTAGTTTAAGTGATGGTTTAAAAGAAGCTATTCAAGATGCTTTCATGGAAATTATTCAAACAGAAGATGGTCTTGAAGTTTTGGCAATTTATAACCACACAGGATATATGGTTGCAGAAGATGCTTCTTATGAATCAGAAAGAGAGTTATATCAATTCTTACATCAAGACGATAAAGATTAATATTCAAGATTCAAACTCGGAGGTATAAGATGATTAAATTTGTTGATGTCAAAAAAACTTACCTCAACGGAGTTCAAGCGCTAAAAGGTGTCAATTTGGAAATCAATGATGGCGAATTTGTAGCCATAATTGGATTATCAGGAGCTGGAAAATCAACCTTGCTAAGATTAATTAATAAGATGATTGATATCACTTCAGGGCAACTTTATATTGATGATATCGAAATCAGTTCTATTAAAGGCAAAGATCTAAGAATGCTTAGAAGAAGCATTGGGATGATTTTTCAATCATTTAATCTTGTAAAAAAAATGTCGGTTTTTAATAATGTTTTGTCAGGTAGAGTGGCTTACCACTCTACCTATAAAACTATTTTAGGACTGTTTCCAAAGAATGAAAAAATTTTAGCTCTCGAATCATTAGATGCTATGGGAATATTGGATAAGGCTTTTATAAGAGCTGATCAATTATCTGGTGGTCAGCAACAAAGAGTGGCTTTAGCAAGAGCTTTAACCCAAGAACCTAAAGTGATTTTGGCAGATGAACCTGTCGCGTCTTTAGACCCGATTACTACGGTTCAAGTGATGGATGACTTTTTGAAAATAAATAAGGAGTTTGGCATTACTATAATCGCCAATATGCATCACGTTGATTTAGCGCTTAAATACGCTACCAGAATTATCGGTATCAAAGATGGATTAGTTGTTTATGATGGACCGGCTTCAAAAATAAATGATGATAAACTTGTTGAGATTTATGGTCGTTCACTTAAACACGATGAGATTCTAGGTGATCCAGATGTCGAAGTTTGAAATATCTAATGGAAAGAAAATTGTTAAACCATTTAACAAAATTTGGATAGTTCTTGGCGTCGTAATAGTTTTAATAATTATCTTTTGGCAGTTTATTACCTATAATACTGCTATGTTTAATCTAGGCGAATTAAGCGTTATCTTTAAACAATTATTCACTCCTAAAAATACTATTCTTGAACAGAGAACTTGGAGCGATTATTTTGAGTTTATGTGGGAACTAAGAGAGCCTCTATGGATAACGATTCAAATGAGTTTAGGCGGGACTATTATTGGTTCAATCCTAGCTGTTCCAGTAGCGATTTTTGCTTCAAGGAATATTTTTAAGAATAAATATATCAATGCACCTTTTAGATTTCTGATGAATATCATCAGAACTATTCCCTTGATGCTTTTAGTTATCATTGGTGTAGCCATGGTTGGTACAGGTGTTTTGTCAGGGATAATTGGCTACACAGTTTTTTCTTTTGGAATTATGGCCAAAATGTTTTATGAAGTAATTGAAACTGCAGATATGAGTCCTTTTGAAGCGCTTGAATCTACTGGCGCTAATAGACTTCAAGCATTTTCTTATGCTATAGTACCTCAGGTTTTTATTAGTTTCGTAAGTTTTCTGTTTTATATTTTTGAACTCAATATTCGAGCATCTGCGATTTTAGGATTTGTGGGAATCAATGGGATTGGTGAAGCAATAAGTGTTAATAATTTATATAATTATGATCGGGTTGGGGCTACGGTTATAGTTTTATTTGTTTTCATTCTTATACTTCAATTAATTAATAGTCACATCAGAGGTAAACTAGAATGAGAAACGCTGAGAAAGTATTAAGTAGAAAACCTAAACGATGGTTAATAAATTTATTCTTTGGTATCGCCCTAATCCTAGCTTTATTCATTTCTTTTCAAGGTTCGACAATCAACCTTATTCGTTTAGCATCATTTAGATATGCTCTAAGAGCAATGTTTAATGGCTTTAGAGAAATCAATGTTGAGTTTTTGTTAGGTTTTGGTACCTATAGATTTGAAGAAGGTATTACCTATATGGCTTTTCAAACCTTGGCTATTGCTTTTATCGGAACATTTATCGGAGCGATTTTAGCCTTACCAATCAGTTTTTTAGCTTCAGAAAGAATTGTTGGGAAAAAAGCTGCGAAAATTGGCATAACTGTAATTACAATTATTAGAGTATTCCCTGAAGTAATTCTAGCTTTAATTATCTTAAAGGCTATCGGGATGAATCCTTTAACCTGTGTTATTGCGATTGGGATTCACTCAATCGGAATGCTGGGAAGGATGTTTTCTGAATCAATTGACAATATGGATTACTCACCAATAGAAGCATTAGATGCAGTAGGAGCTAATACTTGGCAAAAAATTCGCTTTGGAATTCTTCCTCAAGTAATACCAGAACTAGCTTCCACAACCCTTTACCGTTTTGATATTAATATTCGTTCAGCTTCAGTTTTAGGTGTTATTGGAACCTTAGCTGGTGGATTTGGAGCTTTGTTACTTCTAGCGGGTTCAGATCCAAACAATCAATGGGATACAATTGCAGCTTTATTAGTGGTGATTGTTATTATGGTTTTGATAGTGGATAGTGTATCAGCTTATTTAAGAAAAAAATTAGTTTAATACTTAAGTATATAAAAAAGTTCGCTTTTCATTATAAAATTTGAAAAGCGAACTTTTAATTTTTTAATTCTAAAATAAAAATTTAAGATTTAAGAGAATTTGTCATAGAAAATATTACTTTCTTTAATCTTGTGTGCATTTAAAACATTAATACAAGCATTAATCATTCCCGGAGATCCACATAGATAAGCCTCAGTCTCACTTAAATCTCCGCAATATTTATCAACAACTTCAGTAATTAACCCAATGTCACCTTCCCATTTGTCTTCTTCGAGCGGATCTGATAAAGCGGGAATATATTCGAAATTTGGAAATTCTTTAGCTAGTTGAACAAATTCTTCGGTATAATACAGGTCTTTCTTAGAACGAGCTCCAAAGAAATACTTGACTTTTCTTGGCATTCCTCGGTCTTTTAAATAATGCAAAATTGATCTGATGGGTGCTTTACCGGATCCACCAGCGATACAAACAATATCCTTGTCAGAGTCTTCTTTGAGATAGAAGTTTCCATAAGGACCAGTTACGATAACTTTATCACCTAATTCTAATGCTCTATGAACATAGGTAGTAGCCTTACCTTTGGGAACCATTCTGATTATAAGTTCAATTTCGTGAGTTATTTTGGGGTTAGAAGCAATTGAATATGCTCTAATAATATCAATTCCTGGAACTTTTAATTGAGCATATTGACCGGGTTTAAATTCCATAAACTCAGGATTGAGGAATTTAAACCTAACTAATTTTATATCATAGGTTAGATCTTCGATATTTGTTACTTCACAACTATACTCTTGAGCGTATAACAATGATTCAGGTATTGATATTTTAATATCATCAATTACTTTTACTTGACAAGACAATCTAACATTATCGATTTTTTCTTGAGGAGATAAGAAAGGTTCTTCCATTGGTTTGACCTCACCACCACCCTCTAAAACTTGAACTTTACAAAAACCGCAAGTTGCTTTTCCACCGCAAGCAGAAGGGATGAATATTTTATTGTTAGAAAGGATGTTAAGTAAAGTATCTTCACCCTTCACCGGGATTATTTTGTCGTCATTTATTGTTAATATTTTTTCTTTATTACCACCTAAAGCTATTGTTGCGAGAATTAATAATCCAGTTATCAATAACAGTAATCCAGTGATAATAATCGGTATATAGTAATTTATAGCTAAGTAGAAAATCATATCTTTACCCCCTTAAAATAATGATAATCCGGTAAAACCAATAAAAGCTAATGATAAAATTCCAAGAAGAATAAAAGCTATGGCTTTACCTGATAATCCTTTAGGTAAATTGGCATATTTTGCCATTTTTTGTCTGATTCCTGCTAAAAGAATTATCGCTAACATCCAACCTAAAGCTGAACCAAAAGAGAAGGCAGCTGTTTCTACAAAAGAGTAATCTCGATTTACAAAGAATAATGATACTGCTAAAACTACACAGTTAACGGTTATTAACGGTAAGTAAATACCAAAACTATTGTATAATTTAGGTAAGAATTTAGCTAAGAACATCTCTAAAAACTGAACAGTTGCGGCGATGGTAATGATGAATACCAATAGGCTTAAATTAGTAGTCCCTGTGGTTTTTAATAAAGCATAAATCGGCCAATTGATAATACCGGTAAGCGTAACCACGAAAACCACAGCGATACCCATACCTTTTGCATTTTTAACATTAGTTGATATAGCAATTAACGGACACATACCTAAAATGTAAATTAGAGCTACATTTTGACTTGTTAAAGAAGAAATAATTATTTCAATAATACTTTTCATAATTTACTTCCTTTCCACTCTTGATAAGTTTTACCGATATTTTTCATGATGTAGGCTCCTGATTTTCATAGTATTTGAGTAATTCTCTCATACCCCAAATTATTAAACCAAGAACGAAAAATCCTCCTGGTGCCATCGCCATCACAACCCATTTTTCCCAAGTAACTGACATTACTTGCATATTAAGGATTGTACCAAAAGCTAACAACTCACGTATAACTGCAACAACTATAAGTACAAAAGTATATCCCATTCCACTTGCAAAGCCATCAATCAGTGAATATTTAACCGGGTTTTTAACCGCAAAAGCTTCTTGTCTACCCATCACGATACAATTGGTGATAATAAGTCCCACATAAGCACCTAAAGCATCAGCTATGGGCATGAAGAACGCTTGGAGAAAAGCTTGAACACTGATTACATATGTAGAAATAACTACCATATATGTTACCATTCTCACCTTTGGTGGAATGATGTTTCTAATTAAAGAGATAGTAAGTGAGCTAGCGATTATAACAAAAGTTACACCTAATCCCATAGCAATTGCATTTTCAACCTTATTTGTTACAGCTAAAGCCGAACAAATACCTAGCACTGCAACAACTATTGGATTATTTCTTGAGATTCCATCTCTTAAGATATTAAACCATTTAGTATATTTGAGTCTAATAAGTTTCATAATCGTCCCTCCTTACTCATCGCGATTTTGCCATGCGCTTAACGCATCAGCATAATCCGTGTTCATAATATCTTGAAAGCGTTTTGAAGTGTTTGTGGCTCCAACAATCGCATCAATTTCATTGTTTGCGTTTTCTGATGGATCTTTATTAATCTCGAAAATAGGAATCATAATCTTTCCAACAAAGGTATCTAAATACCCTTTCTCAGCGATAACTCCTCCCAAGCCTGGGGTTTCTTCTTGTTGAAGGATACTTACATCTAAAATCGTTTGAAAATCAGATTCAAGGGTAAGAATACCTTCGATTGGGCCCCAAACGCCACCCCCAGAAACTGCAAAACTTACGTTATCAGTATCAGGATTAACATAAAATGTCCAATCATCAACCGTAATTATTTCAATTTCTAAATCAAAAGTATTATTGATACTAGTAAGGCTGTATTCTATATCATGAGCTTCAAGAATAGCGATTTTTATTTTAGCGTCTTGATTATTTTTAATTCTTTCAGCGGTGATTGCCTCAACCCCCAAAAGAATTCCCGAAGTGATAATCGCCATTACAAAAACAAAAAGAATCATTCTTAAGTTTGGTTTCAATCTACCACCACCTCGCTTTCAATATCGTCCTTCTTTTCAGTTTTTTCAAATAAACCGTCAATTAAAGGTGCGATAGCATTCATTAAAATTATTGCGAAAATTACACCTTCCTGGAAAGTTGCGTAATTACGAATTAAAAAGGTTATGAAAGCTAATCCAAAACCAAAGATTATCTTACCCCAGGATTTTATTGGTGCAGTTACAGGATCCGTGGCTACAAAAAATGCCGCAAATAAAATCCCTCCAACAAATAAAGAAGTAATCGGGTTAGGAATTTTTTCGGGAGAAATCCAATTTCCGATTGCAGTTAAAACCAAGAAAAAACCAATAAATGATAGAGGTATTCTCCAATCAGCTACTTTCAGTACAAGTAATATAATTCCAAGAACAATAATTCCGATTCTAAATGTTTCTCCAATTGATCCCGGGACATTTCCTAAAAAAAGATCCATAAAGCTGTAAGTAAAGTTTCCATCTCCATTTAGCATAGTAAGAGGAGTCGCTCCGGCAAAACTATCAACTGTAGGATGAATCCATTCAGCGGCTGTAATTAATGGAGGAAAGGAAATTGTCACAAATAAAATACCAACTACAGCAGGGTTGAAAATATTTTTACCGAACCCACCGAGAATCGATTTTCCAAAAAACACTCCAAAAATTGTAGCTACAGCTACAACCCAAAGTTTTACTGTTGGAGGTAACATAAGAGTTAATACTAACGGTGAGACAATCCAAGAAATATCAAATTCAAGTTTTCTTACTTTTGCAAATACAAACTCAACCAAACCCCCACTTACTAAAGCAACCGCCGCAATAGCCAATACATATGCTCCAAAGAAAAAAGCAGAAGCGATTAGTAGAATGAGGAGACTTGCTGAAAAAATGATTAGATTTTTCTTTGATGGAACAGTCTCCAATTTTAGAACTGTTTCTTGATTCATAAAAAACCCCACTTTCTTTATATATATTTTATTTATTTTCATTTTATCATAAGTGATATACCAAAAAAACCGACTATAAGAAAATAAATCTATGTTTTATTATGATTATCCCTTTACGGATTGCAAGACAAAACAATTAAAATCAAGAAAAATATCTAAACTTATTATGATTATAATTTTCAGTCTGAAGTAGGAGATGTTAGGAAATATGTCAAAAAGTACAACCTAGAAATTTATGGTTACAAATACGATGATCAAGGATATAGATTTCAATATGAGCTACAAGGTTACCGAGGATATATTGAAGGGCGAACTGTAAAAGAAATCTAGTAGATATCGTTAAAGATGCAGTAAGATTTTAAAAAAGATCTTGAGCGAAAATTTAACAATCAATCTAATTAAACGAGAAACTAAGACATTTTCTCGTTTTTATTGGCACTTTATGAGTGTTTTAGGACAATTATTTCACTAAATTTATGATTATGTGTTATGATTGATTAGTACAAAAAGAATTGTATATTCATTGAAATAATAAATTGATTGAATGTAGCGATATCTTGTATAAAAGAAGGAGTAATCAATTAATGAAATTTCAAGAATTACAAATTATTGAACCAATTTTGTCAGCATTAAAATCAAAAGAATATGAAGTCCCAACACCAATCCAATTAGAATCAATTCCCATACTTTTAAACGGTGAAGATATTTTAGGTAGTGCTCAAACTGGAACTGGAAAAACTGCCGCTTTTGCGATTCCGATTTTACAGAACTTGCATCAAGAAAAACAGAAACAAAAATCACCAAGACTAATCAAAGCCTTAGTACTAGCACCAACTAGGGAGTTGGCCCTACAAATTCATGATAATTTTAAGGAATATGGGAAAAACCTTAATTTAAGAACAACGGTTATCTATGGTGGTGTAAACCAATCTAAACAAATTAAAGTTCTAAACCAAGGCATCGACATTCTTATAGCTACTCCAGGAAGATTATTAGATCTAATTCAACAGAAGAAACTTACTTTGGCTAATGTTTCCTATCTAGTTCTTGATGAAGCGGATAGAATGCTTGATATGGGCTTTATTAAAGATGTCAGAAAAATTATCGCAATGATTCCAAAAGCAAGACAAACGATGTTGTTTTCTGCAACAATGCCCAAAGCAATTATGAATTTAGCAAATGAAATCTTGAACCAACCAAAAAGGGTTCAAGTTTCTCCAGAAGAAGCAATGATTGATAAGATTGTCCAGTCTTTATACT
This sequence comes from Candidatus Izemoplasmatales bacterium, assembly GCA_041677365.1. Lineage (GTDB taxonomy): Bacteria > Bacillota_I > Bacilli_A > Izemoplasmatales > Hujiaoplasmataceae > UBA2289. The sequence goes on from JBAYQC010000024.1 coordinate 13,377, forward strand.
TCATTGAAAGAAAAAGAAAAACTGAGTTTTTAATCCAACTTTTAAAGCGTTCAGAAATGAAATCAGTCTTAGTTTTCTCAAGAACTAAACACGGAGCTAATAAAATTGTTAAAAATTTGGTTCAAGCAGGAATAAAATCAGAAGCAATTCATGGAAATAAATCTCAAGGTGCTCGACAAGAAGCTTTGTTTCAGTTCAAGAACAAGAGGATCAGGGTTTTAGTAGCTACAGACATAGCTGCTAGAGGAATAGATATCGATGAGTTATCACATGTAATCAACTACGATCTACCCGATGTACCAGAGACCTATATTCACCGAATTGGAAGAACAGGACGTGCTGGTTTAGGCGGTTTTGCAATTACTTTTTGTTCCGAAGAGGAGGCAAAACTACTAAATGATATTCAAAGGCATATTAAAATGAACATTCCTGTAGCGGTTCATCCAGATTATTCTGTGAATTTTATAAAACCCTCGAATCAAAAAAATAATAACCAAGTTAACCAACCTAAAAAGAAGATTCAAGCAACTAATAAAAAGAAAAAAATAGTCCCAAAAAACTATTCTAAGTATGATAATCGCCAGAAAAATCGGTAATTTTGTATCAAAATTCATTTCGGTTAACATAATATATACAAGTTATAATAATAAATCACCAATATAATTGGCAGTATCTTGAATTATTATATCTAAATGATATAATAAAAAATTGAAGAGGTGGTTTTTATGGCTTATGAACCTAAATCGAAATCAAATAACATGGATCTACTTTGCGAAGCGTTATTGCAATTAGAAACTATGGAAGAAGCATACCGCTTTTTAGAGGATCTATGCACTATGAGTGAACTGGAAAAAATGTCACAGAGGATGGAAGTTGCGGTGATGCTTTTTCATAAGGCTTCATATCAAAAGGTTAAGATTAAAACAAAAGCTTCTACCACAACAATTGGTAGAATTAATAAATCACTGAAGTATGGCAATAACGGTTATAAAACAGTTTTCTTTAGACTGAAAGATCCATCCAGATTTAAACCGTAAACTAAATAATTTTGAGTTGAAATGTAAAACATAGACATTTCAACTCTTTTTTTTATCTAAAACAAGCGAAATTAACTAATTTTGTATTAGCGCGTTAGAGCGCTGGTAGAGAAATTGCAAATAAAAGTTATAAATTTGTCTTGACTTATTGAACGAAAAATATTCAGTTTATATAATTAAGTTAAAATTCGACTTAATTGTCTAATTTTAGGGGAAGGAGTAAAAAATATGAAAATAAGTAAATTATTTTTAAGCCTCTTATTAGTTTTAACTCTTGGCTTTATTACATTGGGATGTAATGGTTCAACAACTGAGACTACAACTGAACCAGAGGAACAAAGCATTGAAGGAGAATATTCAATTGACATAACTGATTTAGGAATGCCTTTGGTATTCTATTTAAAAATCGATGCTGAATCAAACTTCTATCTTTCAAGTGATAGAAATTATGAAGTAGATAAGGGACTTGGAATTGTCGGAAGTAGCGGTGATACTTATATGCTTATCTATAGCGACTCAACTACGGAGGAACCAAAA
>JBAYQC010000025.1:0-14702 GCA_041677365.1 Candidatus Izemoplasmatales bacterium
ATTATAACATGATTTATTATTAATTTTTTTTGAAATTTCAAAATCTATTGTTTCATCTATATTTCTGAGTTTGATTGGTTGTCCAACAACACTCTTCACCAAACGTCAGTTAAAAAAAGACCTATGCACAAAAATCAGTGCATAAGTCTTGCTGTTTAAAATTAAACCAGGCACTTTTTTGCCATGTTTGTTGACTTAACCACGTAAGAATCTCTCTACGTCAGCTACTCCCTTATGATATGTTTATCATAACCGATTGGCTTTTTTTTGTCAATTTAATTCCTAACAATAATTACTTTTTCTTTGTCATTAATCGTTTGGGATTTTTTGAAGCTAGATGCCAAACTATCCCTCCGATTAAGCCGGCGGTTAAAACAGTAATCAAAATCGCATAGAATATTTCTGTTTCAAAGAAACTGGTTCCAACATATGCTTCAAACTCTGTAAGCTTAGAACCTTCTTCCAACTGAATCCCACTTACTTTTTGACCATTTTGATAATCGATATTATCAGTAAAGTGAATCGATATTAAATCGGTTTTTGGTGTCGTTAAAAAAGAAAAATAATAACGTTTCGAAGCTGAATCATACAACATGTTCGAATTTCCACTATCCACATAACGATTAATTGGGTAAATTGATTGATCACCATCATAATAATGAACGGTAATTTCTAAAGGTGCTAATTTCCAATGTTCCTCAGATATCGAAAACGTGTATCTAGTTTGTGGTTTAACGATAAATTTATTTTTTGTTGAAATATAGCCATCATCTTTATATACGTTGGCAGGATCAAAATAATTTTTTCCTTCGGGATAAACATTTTCCGTATCAACTTTAATAAATGTAGCTGCTATCAAAAAAGCAATAACTAAAACTAAGGGAATAATGATTATTTTTTTCATCTTTCAAATCAACCTCACAGTAAAATTATCATAACCTAAGTTTTCGATAATGTCAATTAAATATCTAACCGACTACAATAAAAAAGAGCATTTTTTAAATGCCCTTAACTAAATTTTAATTTTTTTCTTTTAACTAGGAAATAGATTCCTGTTACTAAGCCTCCTGCACCAATAAAACTTGAAGAAAAAATAATTAGCTTAGAATTTCTTTTAAAAAATGAGTTTTGTTCGATTATTTGTTCTTGGGGTACGAATATATAATCGTAACTTTTTTCAATAACTTTAATTTGAAAATCTTTGGAAATAATTTTCCCGTATCCATCTTCAAAATCTAAATAAAGATTATAATTACCCGGTGTGTTAGCACTTTTTGAATACGAGTCATATCTAATAGTCACAAAGTAAGGCTGAGTGTTGTCTAATTCTTTAGTAGCGTTTAATAAGTTAACGAAATCTTCTAAGCCTAAAACGGTATCGGTGTAAGTTTGAATAATTGAACTATCTAGATATATTAGTGGGCCAATTTCATCAACAACATTAATACTAATTAATTGGGTAGTTTTATTTCCAGAACTGTCAGTACAAGAAAATATTACTTCGTAGTTACCTAGTGTATTATAGTTGCTACTGTAGTTATCACTGTCTAATACAATTTCCAATCCACTCTCATCGTAATCATCAATTACCGAAAGATTTGATTTGATTCCTTCAAGATTTAGTTTTTGACTATAACTAACTTGATAATTTATGTTTCCACTAAAAATTGGTGAACTTTCATCCACAACTTCTATCGGCTGCACGTGAATAGTTTCGTTACCACTTGAGTCGACCAATCTAAATGTAATACTATATTCGCCGATTATATTGTTAAACGCAGTATAATTATCCGTTATGATTTCAATATCTGTTGTTGTTAGATTATCATAGTTATCACTAGCAGTTAACATATTCTTTATCTCTTCTGCTGTATATACATTAGGATAAACCGCTTTAACCTCAGGTACTCCGTTAATAATCGGTGGTAAAACATCCACTACCTCAACGTTAATCGTGGTTGTTGTAGAATTATTAGAGTTATCAGTAACTTTAAATGTAACATAATAACTACCAAGAACATCCATATTATTTGAATAGTTTTCTTCTTCAATTGTAATATTAGCAGTTAAATCTCCATCAATATCATCATAAGCAGTTAATGAACTTTGAATTTCTGACAATGTAATTGGTTGGTCAAAATAGGATATAATTGTACCTGCGCCGATAAAATAGGGTGATTGGGTATCGATTATTGTCCCTTCAATATAAGGTTCATATGCTGTAGGATAAATTCCTTCTTCAAGTTGAATTCCTGTAAAACCATCCTGGATTTCACGGTTATCATCGAAGAAAAACTCTAAATAATTTACGTTTGCTGGTGTAGTGAAAGTTAGGTGCCAAACTTGAAATTCGTTATCATAAATTAATGTATCTTCTTTCCCGGGGTTATTAGCTGAACCGCTGTATTCTAAAACATATTCATCGTTATTTAAGTAAGTCAGATTAATACTAAAAAATTCTTCTCCAGCATAATCTCTGTCAACCGATAAAGTATACTCGGTATAAGGCTTTATGAGTATCGGGTTGATCGATTCAATTACTGTTCCATTTTGGACAAGATTTTCTTCAGAGATATAGTTCTTCCCTCCGGGTAGATAATGGGGCGAATAAGCATCAACATTTACAAAATTAAGTATTAACAATAAAAAAATAAAATTAATTACAAAAAGTCTTTTTTTCATTATTTGTTCTCCTTCTTTGAATAAATATTACGGAGAATGTTGTAAAAGTCTTTTTATTTTATTGAAAATACTTTTTTTGATATAATTTAATAAAGGAGTGGTAAATTATGCAAACTATAAAATTAAACAACGGTGTTCAAATGCCTATTATCGGTCTAGGAACATGGAGATCAAAACCAGATGAGGCTTATCAAGCGGTATTATCTGCGCTTAAAGCGGGTTATAGACATATTGATACAGCTGCTATTTATGGAAATGAAGCAATGATTGGTAAAGCAATTAAAGATTCTGGCGTAAATCGTAAAGACATTTTTTTGACAACTAAATTATGGAACAGTGATCAAGGTTATGAAAAGACTTTAAAAGCCTTTAACGACTCGTTAGAAAAGCTTGGAACTGACTATGTTGATCTCTACCTTATCCATTGGTTTAAAGGATATGATTTGGATTTAGATAGTTATAAAGCTATGGAAAAACTTTATAAAGAGGGAAAAGTAAAAGCTATTGGTGTGTCAAATCACAATGTTCATCACTTACAATATCTACTAGATAACGCTGAAGTGAAACCGATGGTAAACCAAGTCGAAACCCACATTACTTTACAAAATCATTTTCTTCAAGATTATTGTCAGAAAAATCAAATTCAAATGGAAGCTTACGCTCCCTTAATGAGTTGGAAAATTAACGAGATGTTAGAAAATGAAACCATGCAAAAAATCGCTAAAAAACATGAAAAAACAATCCCTCAAATCGCAATTAGGTGGTTGATGGAAAGAAAAATTGTGGTGATTCCTAAAAGTGTACATGAAAAAAGGATTATTGAAAACTTTAATGTTTTTGATTTCAAACTAGATGAAGAAGATATGAAAGCAATTCTTGGTTTAAACACGGGTAAAAAACTGTTTGCCGAATTTGATAATGTATCATATTAAGAAGTTTTATTTCAAAAATTTTCTCAAAAAAAAGCCATCATTTTTTCAGTGATGGCTTTTTCATTTATTTTTCCTATAATACCATAAAATTATGTTCGAAGAAATAATCAAGTAACTCTTTTCTAGTAACGATACCTAAAAATTGATTAGATTCATCAATAACCGGTACAAAGTTTTCATTGGAAGCTCTTGATAAAAGAATTACCATGGTTTCATTGATGTTTACGGCCTCATAATCTCGATGACGCTTTATTGATGAAACTTTGATATTTTTCATTTCATCTCGACCTACTTCATCAAGCGTGTATAACAAATCACCTTCGGTAATTGTTCCGATATATTTTCCATATTTATCTAGTACTGGTATTGAAGTAAAACGGTTCTTTTTCATAACTTCGATAGCTTGTCTTCCTGTATCATCTACGCAAATATGAATTACTTCAACCTTTGGAATCATAAACGCTAAGATATTCATTTTATTTCCTCCTTGATGTAAACAATTTTCTTTTATTCAAATATTTTTGTTATAATAATCAAATCCTTCTCAAGAATATTTTACCATATTTTAAAAATAAAAGATAATTGTTTAATAAAATCATCTTAAAGGCAACCGATTTGAGAGCATGTAATCAAAAGATAACTAACAATATAATTATTTTCTTGTTGAGTATTTAATCTTTTATATTTTTGTTGTATGATTTGGTTAAGAGTTGGGTTTTTTATCAATAGAAACAGGTGAAATATTATGATTTATGCATTAATAATTGCTTTTTTAGTAATCTGGAGTTTGTTTATTTATAATAAAATAAGAAACAATAAGCTGCAAAGTTTCTATTTAAAGGGCTTAACCAGTTATATGTTTATCTTAATATTCGGTTATGGCTTTTTCCATTATATTGTTAAGCAAGATCTACTTGGAGATAACGTTTTATTAAGGGTTGATAACTTAAAAATAATTATTTTGATTGGAATTGGCCTTGTTCTTGGGTTAATCGGAGATTTGTTTTTGGAAGTTCAATATTTTTATCCTAACAGAAAAACTCTTCAAATTAGATATGGAATGCTAGTATTCTTAATCGGACATTGTTTTTATATAGCTGCTTTATCAATCAGTATCGGTTTTAATTATTGGTCATTATTAGTTGGAATTATTATGGTGGTAATTATATATTTTGGCAGCAAACTAATGAATATTAATTTTAAAAATCTTGCGGCTATGACATATATTTACACTTTGGTGATATTTACCATGGTAGGTATGTCGGTATTTCAAGCTATTGAACTGGGTTTTAATAATCAAAGTACATTATTCTTCATTGGAGCTTTATTATTTGGTATTTCTGATTTAGTTCTAGCTCCAATTTATTTTCAAAATCAAACTGGGAAGTTTTTTACTATAGCTAATTTGTCAACTTATTATTTTGGACAAGCTTTGATTGCCTTATCGATAATGTTCATTTAGAAACTTAACTATTTTAGATAAAAAAAATAACCGATAAATTTTCACTTAGATAGTGTAATTTATCGGTTTTTTTTAGATTTATTTTTTTAAAACTTTTTCAATAAATACCTTTACTAATTTCGGATCGAATTGACTCCCTGATCCTTTGAGGATTTCTTCAACAGCTATGTCTTCATCTAAAGCCTTACGATATACTCGGTCAGATGTCATAGCTTCGTAGGCATCAGCTATTCGGATAATCCTTGAATATAGAGGTATTTCTTTTCCTTTAAGGCCTCTTGGATAACCTGAGCCATCCCAGTTTTCATGATGAGATAAAGCATATTCTGCTAAATTAGAATACTCATCAGCGGCACGTAAAATATTGTAGCCATTCTCTGTATGGGTTTTAACAATCGAAAATTCTTCTTTAGTTAATTTTCCTGGTTTTCTAAGAATCTTCTCGGGAATAGCAATTTTTCCAATATCGTGATATAATCCAGCGATTTCTAATTCCTTTAAATCATCGGATTTGATATTTAAAGCTTCACCCATCTTCCGACATAGTTCGCTCACACGTTTTGAATGTTTCTCTTCTTCTTCAAATTTATCTGTGAAGGTTTTTAATATTGCCACTATGGATTTGTTGCGAATCGATCTACCCTCAGTGACTTTATTTCGATACATCTGATTTTCGGCATTCTTCATTATTTCTTCGAAAGTTGTAGAGTCTGTTGTTTTAATTTCATAGCCAATAGCTACTGATAAAGGAATATTTTTGACATAAAGCTTAGCTAATTTATCACGAATCAACTCCTTAGTTTTTTCTAGTGTTTCAGTATTAGTTTTAGTGGAAATGATGACAAATTCATCGCCTCCAATTCGACAAACTGTGTCTTTCTCACTAGCATAATCTTTTAATACTGATGCGACTTGTTTTAAAGCTGAATCACCACTGTCATGACCATAGGCATCGTTTAATATCTTTAATCCATTCAAATCAATCATCATGATAGCCAATGGATAATTTGCTGGTTTATCTTTATCAACAAAAGCTTCGACAAAATACCTTCGATTATAAAGTCCAGTGAGAAAGTCATGAATACTGATATATTCAATTTCCTTTTGTTTTTCCATAGGAACAGTGATATCTCTAGCGATATCTACAATCCCGATAATTTGTTTATCTTGATTATATATTGGGGAAATAGATGACTCGAAATGGAGAATTTTTTCTTCTTTTTTAAAATCCCAGTCATAGATAATATGTTCGCCTTTTAAAGCCTTGTTATACATCTTTTCTCGTTCAAGACCAGATTCTTCAAAAATATCTCGTGATTTTTTGCCAATAAAATCTGCGGATTTTAAGTTTATAATTTCTAAGCCTTTACCAAAAACTGAGACAAATTCATTATCGATATTAGCTTCGAAAATAATATCTGCAGTAGATTCCATTAATAATTTTACTCTTTGGTTTTCAATAGCTAAAAGGTCTCTTGTTTTAATGTTTTTCTTAAAATAGAAGTTCGTTGCTTCAATAACATTGTTAATAGATTTTCTGACTGGAAGATATTCATCTTTATTTGGTTCTGGTAATCGGTAATCTGTCGAACTAGAAATATCAATTTTATCAATGTCATTAAGTAATATCTCAAGTGGTTTTTTTACTCGTAAGTTATAAACTAAAAGTAAAACAACTGATAAAACAAACATTGAAACCGACAAATAGATAAAAACATCAGAAATAGTTTTTAATCCAGCGTTAAATTCTGTTTCCGGAATAAAAATTCCAATAGTGTAATTATAGGGTTGAATAGTTTCAAATTTCAAAACCCCCGTATTTTCGCCTATTGTAAAATCACTTTGGGTTCCACTACCACTAATAATTTCTAGATTAGGATCAAGTTCATCAAGGGGGTGAAGTCGAATATCGTCTATCTCTAATCCGGGATAAGCAATCAGGTTATCATTTTCATCAATGAGAAAAGCAAAACCATTTTCACCTATTTGTTTTTCTGAAACAAAATTGGTAATCGCCATGATGTCAATATCAGTAGCTATAACTCCGGCAAGAACATCGTCTATATAAACGGCTTTAGCTAGGGTCACAATAACCCTGTTTGCCGTTTGGTTAATAAAGGCCGGTGTTATTATAACTTCATCTGATTGGACGGCTCTTTCATACCAAATTCTCGTAGTTAAGTCAAAATCCGGACCAGGAACAAAACCCGAAGAGTTAACCATAGTTTTATCTGGCTTCCCTAAGTATAAAGAAGAAATAATGTCGGATTTTTGATCAATATCGATAATTAGATTAAGCAAATCCGTATCACTATCATTGGTTATAACCTGACTTTCTAGGTTTAACAAAATTGTTTCAATCTTTAAAAAGTCCTGAAGAATTTGGTTTTTAGAGTTTTCAAGTTCCAATGTTAAGGATTCTTCTTGATTATCTTTGATTGTTACATAGGCAACAGTAAAAAAGAATGCCATTGTGACAAAAGAAAATAAGATATATGCAATAACAATTATAAGTGTTTTTTTGGTGATTTTCATAGTATGAGTCCTTAAGCGTTTTTGTAAAAACTGAAGAAAACTATTTATTAATTACCTTTATTATATCGTTTTGTCGATATTTTTTACTAATAAAACTCATTTTCTTATATTTTATCTCATTTGGATGTTATAGTCAAAATAATTTAATATCCAAAAATAAAAAAATCTAATAATGATTAAATAATGCCCTTTCATTGCTTTTACTAGGCAGGATATAATTATAAATTAACTATTAGGCCTGGATAAAAATTTGTTACTCTATCTTTTAAAATGGTTTTAATAATATCATAAGCGTATGTACCAGTACAGTGGCCAGTATAATATTTTTTTACATTTTTTTCTTTAAGTATCTTAGCTATTTTTTGGATGTTTTCACTGCTTTCTTGGTATTCTTCATAGCGTGATTTTAAATGAAATCCACCAAACAAAGCATCTATTTTATTACCATTAATTGATTCTTCTGCTTGGTTAATTATGTTAATAATTCCTTTATGAGCACATCCGGCAAACCAAACATTTAACCCATCACTTTTTATAAGTAAACTTTGTTCATGGGAAAAATCATCAAGTATGAAATTATTATTTGCTTTTTTAAAAAGAGTTTGATTGCTCATGGGAAAAAATATTGAAGTATCGATTTGATTTAAGAGGACTAACTCGTTATCAATGACAAAATCTTTTTCTAAAAGTATGAACATATTATGATCCAAGGTTTTATCTAACCCTATATATGTGTATTCATTCTTTTTTCTCATTGAGTAGTAGTTTGCAAAAGCTGATTTTTGAATGTAAATTTTCGCTTTATTATTAATGTTTAAAAAGTATTTTAAACCCCCGCCATGGTCATAATGTCCATGGGATATTATTACCGTATCTATCATTTTAAGATCGATGTTTAATTTTATAGCGTTTTTTATAAACAAATCAGTCTGTCCTAAATCGAAAAGAATACGGTGATTTTTTGTTTCAATATAAAAACTTACTCCATGTTCATAACCGAAATTTGGATTTTCTTGACTGTCCTCTACTAATGTGATTATTTTCATGAATTTGGCTCCTTTTTAAATATTATTCTTTATTCTATCATCCGGTAATTTTTTTGATTAATCATATTCCAAGATGCTGGGTGATTTCCTTCAGTGTAATGTTTACTTTTTTTCAATCCCCATTTATCTAAACTTTCACTAACTAAGTGTCTCAGTCCACTAACATTTTTTCCCCCAGTACAAAGATTTATTGTATATTTTGGTTTTATCAAGAATACTCGTTTTTTAAAGTCTTCTTCCCCGCCAAGTTCTTTATAGATTTCGATCCAATTCTCATTTCTTATTTTTCTATCGATTGGGTTTAACCCACAAGAAGTCTGATATTGAACCGCATTAGAAATAATTAAGTTATAACTTCCTGGCCGGATTTTCATAACACTGTTTTTTAGATGTTTTGGAAACTCTTCAAAAAACAAGCATCCAGTTTTTCCCATTACTAAAGCTATTGGATTTTTACAAGCATCGTATTCAAAACGATGAGGACTTTCCAGTATCACCAATATATTGTTACTTTGATACTGTTTACCACTTAAAAAAGTATATTCCATCTCCTTATAAACTAAGTTATCTCTGGGTTCTATATTCAATTTAATTGTCTGATTAATAATCAAATTTCCTACGTGTTGATCCGCAGAAGGCTTTAAAGATCCATTAGGATGATAGTTTTTTAATTTTTTCATATCAATATTTATATAGTTTATTGACATATGACCACTTCCCAGCCTTATTATACCTTATTGATGAACAAGAACCAATATGTGGCTTAAATATTGATTGAAATAAATAAAAAAAGAGACTTTTTATTTAAAAAAGTCTCAGTAATTTAATAAATACTTACCTTTTATCAAAGAAATTCTTTGCTATATCAGTATATTTTTTAACAAAATCTTGCTTTGCATTAGTATAAGCATCTCTGTCATGCTCAAATTGTTTCCAAAGTGACAATTTGAGTTTTTCATAATCGGATGCAACATCTGGATTTAACTGCAGAAAATCACGAAAATAAACTTCATTATTATCATTTGTTTCATGTAGATGAAGATGAAATACTTTTTCTTGATAACCTTTGTTCGTATAGCCTTTATTAAAGATTAGCCTAGTTTTACTCTCCGACATACAGATATAACCATTATCAACGAGTTTTGTTTTTATTGAGTCAAAATTTTCTAGTGAAGTTTCTACTAGAATATCAATAATTGGTTTCGCCCAAATGTTTTTTATTGCGGTAGAACCGATGTGGTTAATCTTAAAATCATAGTCTCCAAGAATTTTGGCAACTAAAAAATGTTTTTCTTCTTCATACCAACTAAACCAATGTTTTTGATGTTGAACCAAATAGATTGGAAATAATTCCCATAGTTCTTCTAAAGTCATCTCTTCTAGTTTCTTTTGCATTAAAAACTCCTTAAAATTTATTTATTTTTAATCAATTCAAGCTACAATATCTTTTTTTCTATAGAAAAACCATGCGGCTGTAAAAGATATTAAAATAATTAACACTGATATTAACAAATATATCGGTTTAATCATTTCGTCGTTAACAATTGTAACGGCATTGATGTACTCGTAAGGAGTGATGTACTTTAAATATTCAAATTCTTCAGTTAACTTGCTGATAAGATCGATTACATACATACCGATTACAATTCCTAAAGCTACACTTAATACTTTTCTTGATTTAGTAACGAATACACTGATAAAAAAAGCAATACTCGCAAAAATCATTTGGAGTATAAAAGGAGCAAATGAAAATAACAACCACACTACTACATTTAAATCGCCATAAATTGTAAATGCTATTAACAATACTAATCCAACAAAAGCATTCATTAATAATAGGTTAATCGAGACAACTAAACCCTTTCCAAAAAGAATATGATCTCTGCTAATTGGTTTACTGAGAAGAAACTCAACAGTCTTATCATCTTCTTCTTTTGAAAGAATTGTCCCACCTAAAATCGCAGCATAACTTCCACCAATTAGATTAACAAAAAGATATCCTTCTACTCCAAACCAGCCATAAAAATCGCTCATGTCAAGTCCACCTTCTCCCATACCGAAAGCTTCTAAGAAATCTTCAGGATAGATGCTTAATAGCTCTTCTAATTGCACGAAAGAATCTTTGAATGCCGGATATAGCAAAAGCATAAGCGCTGCCATACCAGCAACAATCGATGTCCAAAGTATCAAACTTTTAAAGTTTCTTTTAAATTCTGTAACAATCAACTTTTTCAATTTAGCTCCTCCTTTTCGTAATAATGCATGAAAATTTCTTCCAAAGGCGGTTCAGTAATTGAAACGTCTTCAATGTCTATTTGTGATAACAACTCAATAAGTGTTCTCATCTCTCCAGTGTAGACGAAGGAAATAAAACCATTCATTTTCTCTACTTTTAACATGTCTTCGGTATGTTTAAAGTCAGCTTGTGTTTTGATTCTGACTTTTTTTGCTCTTGTTTTTAAAATATCTTCAATATTTTCAACTTTTATTAATCTTCCTTCCTTAATAATACCAACCCGATCACATATCCGTTGAACTTCTGATAAATTATGTGATGAAAAGAAAATCGTTGTACCTTTTTTCTTTTCAGATTCTAAAAGTTGGAAAAACATATTCTGCATTAGTGGATCTAAACCTGAAGTAGGTTCATCGAGGATGAGAATTTTAGGGTGTGTAGCTAGAGCTGTAATAATCGCCACTTTCTTCTTATTGCCAAAAGATAAATCTTCAATCTTCCTGTTGATGTCTAACTCTAATTTTTCTACAAGTTCATCAACAAATAATTGATCAATGTTGCCGTGGAAACTACAGGCGTATTCAATGAAATCTTTAACATACATGTCCCCGTAAAAAGCTACCTCACTGGGAATATAGCCTACCATTTTTCTTATTTCAATTGTATCAGACACAACATCTAACCCCGAAACTGTAGCACTTCCGCTAGTTGGAAAAATTAGATTTAGCAAAGTTCTAACTGTTGTCGATTTACCAGCGCCGTTAGGCCCGATAAACCCAAAGATTTCACCTTGTTTTATCTCTAAAGTTACATCTAGGATTCCTCGAGAATGTTTCTTGTAATATTTTGTCAGTTCTTGCAGTTTAATCATAGAACTCCTCCTCATGTTAATAACCATTATATAACTTGTATACTTTTAGTTGAATAGTTTCAACTATAATGTTTAATTTATCGAGTAATTTTTATTGATAAAATCGATAATATCTTCTTTAATTGTAGTTGGATAGTCATAATTATGCATAATTGCTAAATGGTTTGCTAATAAATCAAATAGTTTGATTGCACATATCGTAGAATCCCAAAGGCTTTTCTTTTCTAGGCCGGGATATGTATTCTTGTACATTTCAAATAGATTATTATTTAGCAAGTCTTTATATCTTGATTTTCCTTTACCTACAGCGATTTTATAATTATGTTTCTCTCCTATCCACCAATCGATAATATTTTCTAATTCTTCCCTAATAATATTAAGGTGCTTTATTGCATAAAATAAATTATCTCTTGCTATTCCTTTAAATACATAAAGGCATACCCAATAAAACTCATTAACAGAAAAGTAAAATGATTTATTATCTATTGGTTTTACATAGTAACTTGATTCATTAGGATTATTACGAAAGTTTAAACCTTCCTTATCTAAAAGAATTTTTGATAATGAATCTTCTTTAAAATCCATCTCAAAATAACTAACATCTCTAACAGTAAGGTCTAATTTATTTCCGTCCTTATATTGCAACATATAGATGAATGATTCATCGATTCCTTCAAACCCATCTCTTTGATCGAGACTTGTTTGTTTGACTAAAACCTCTCCCAAACTATAAATAAATGTAACGTCTTTTATAAAATCTTTGTAGTTATTTACATAAAAGACTAAATCATAATCTTGAAATTTATCTGGAGTAATGTTTGAATTAACTCTTGAACCATTCATTACAACTAACCTAACTAAATCATAGTTTTTAGCAAATGATAAAATCCTATCCAAAAATGTCATGGTTTATCTTCCCTCTCTTAGTTCATAAAATATAGATAAAATGTCATAATTTTTCTTTTTGTAATTAAAACTCTCATTAATACTATAGATTGTCTGAATAAAATTTTCAACAAGATAACTTCTATTAATAATATTCTAGAAAATTAATAAACGAGTTAGTTCTAAAACAATACTATCAATAATTTTGTGTAAACATAATTCTATAGATGTTTGAGAATCCTTATTTGTTACTCATCAACCAAAAAAACCCTTCAAGGGCTTTTTTACATCTTTGATTGTGGTTTTAAATCAGAATTTAACTAATAACATATCGATTTCAAATCCAAAATTATTGAATTTTAATATCTTTTGTTATATTAATAAAAAATTCAGAAGACCATAAATCAAGATCTCTTATATTTTCAACAAATGCTATAACATCTTTTTTTGCTTCAATATAGTCCACCTCAATAAACCTTTCATTTAATAATTTAATAAGTGATTTTTGATTTAAATCAAAATCTTTATTTATATATTTAGATTGAACTAATCTCTCTTTAAGATGTTTTAAATTAACAGGTATCTCCATTGCTAAAAAGAATATATAATCATAAAAATCTCTTCCCTTAATCCTTTGTTTCCAACTTCTACTTAGTACAGCATCTATTTTTCCAGCAAATAAAGAAGGCAAATCATATACTCTTAATTGATAAGGAAATGGCAATAATCTATTTTTTAATTCTGTTGTTGCATATTTTGGTGGATCAATATCAATCTCAAACTTAACTTTTATTTTTTCATCAGCATGCAAGATAGAAGATTCATCGGCTATATTCGGATAAAACACTAGGAATTGTTCTTTCGTGTTTCCTTTAACAAATACTGATTTAATCTTTGTTTCTTTTGATTTCAGTTTTTCTTGTATATCTAGCTTTAATCCTAAAGATTCAACTTCATTATTTAAAACTGAAATATACTCATCAAAACTGAAATATTCATCTCTTGTGAGTAGTGTAAAATCTAAATCTTCTGAAAATCGATTCAATCCATAAAATATTCTCAAAGCAGTTCCACCATAAAAAGCTGCTTTTGAGAAAAAGTTTGTTCGAGCTAGTCCACTCAATACAATTTCCTGAAGAATTTCTTTAATAGCGTGTTTTCTATCTTCAATTGATTTCAAATCATATTTCTGTAACATTTGATCAATAACTTTCATGCCTGTTCTCCTCCAACATTTTTTCTAATGTTCTCAATGTCCTTGAATTATATTTCTTTGATAAGAATAACATTTTTTCCTTATCAAGCATATTAAATTGATCTCTATCAATTCTAAGATTATCAAACAATACTTCTTTAAGCTCTTTTATAATAGACACGGATTTTATTAAATACAATTTATCACAAATTGCCTTTTCTTTTGTTGCTATGTGGTATATATAATTATTCTCTTCAATTACATCTACATCATAAGGAAAAGCTGATTTTGGAATATCTCTATAATGATAGTTTCCAAATAGTGTAGAATAAGTTTTACTTTTTCTTTTATTAAAAGTCGCTGAAGTATACAATGTTACTCTTTCTGGTATTAATCCATAATAAGATAGTGCATAATCAAAAGAAAGATATGATGGACCATAAATATATGAAGATAAAAAATAACCAGGTGTATTTCTATTGGTCTCATATAATCCTCTAATAACAGGAACATATTTACCTTGTTCAACTTCCCTTTTAATCTTACCTTGTATATCACTATAATCCTTGAATTTAATTTTTAGTTCTTCAATCGTAACTATCATTTACTTTCCTCCAGATAATAGTATTATACAACATTTACTGGAGCGTTTCAATAAAAATCAATTATTTTATGAACAATCGAGTAGAGGCTAAATATTAATTATTTTCGCCCCTCTCACACCACCCTGCGTATGGTTCACGTACAGGGCGGTTCAATTTATATTACAGTATGAATTTTTAAATAGTGGTCTCGTGCACTCACGAGGCCTCTTTTTTCTAATCTTTTATTACTAATTGCTCTTTGAATTATCCAAGA
>JBAYQC010000026.1:0-14326 GCA_041677365.1 Candidatus Izemoplasmatales bacterium
TAAAGATAGATAAAAGTACTTTGATTAGAAGATTGAATGAACTTGATGAACAGGGACTTGTTTCAAAGAGTGGAAACGGACCAAGTACGACATATTATTGTAAATAATGTGTTTTATATGAGGTGAAAACTTAAGCTAGTGTTTGAAGGACTCATTTTCAACGGAGTTCATCGATTTATATATACATACAATATAAGCAAGGAGAATATGAACTTTTAGCATTATTTATAGTAAAGTTAGTCTAGAGGTTATCAAAAACAGTGATAAAGTCCATAATGACAAGACATCAGTACTTGAAGTGGCTTCCAAAAGTTGGAGATATGGCCTATTAAACCATACACTCTAATGAAGGGAGCCTTTTTTATATGAGAATAACATTAAAAGAAAAGATAGAGATATGTGAAGAACATATCTTTAAAATTGAAAAACTCTTGGATAGAGTTATTACATGGCATAATTTTAAGAGAATTGTGTAAATATAACAAATTTCAATAATGTACTAACTTTTATTTCTATATTGATTTACTCCCAAAAGTGTTATATAATACAATTAAGTGGAGGAAATAATAATGATAAAGACAATTGAAGAATTAAAAGAATTGTATGAATCTTATAGTGATGTACAAGGGAAGATTAGAAGAGATGTCAAAGATGGAAAGTTGACTCACATTGTAAGAGGCTTATATGAGACAGATAAAAATACACCAGGTCATTATTTGCCTTCATATATTTATGGGCCTAGTTATCTATCGTTTGATTATGCTTTGTTTTATTATGGCTTTATTCCAGAAAGGGTAACAACATATACATCTGCTACTTATAATAAACATAAGACAAAAAAATACATTACACCATTTGGTAATTACATTTATAAAGATATTCCTAAGTTGGCTTTTCCACTTGAAATCAAAGTGATAGAGGAAAACGGCTATGTATATCATATAGCATCTAAAGAAAAAGCGTTATGTGATAAATTATATAATCTTAAACCTGTATATAGTGTGAAATTATTAAAAAATCTATTGTTTGATGATTTACGTATAGATGATACTCAATTTGAAACATTAGATAAAAAGAAGTTGAGAATGCTTATACCTAAGTATAAATCCAAAAACTTAGCTTTATTAGGCAAACTAATAAAGGAGGAGAAGTAATATGCAAGTGTTAGAGCAAATGCTTAAAAAATATGATGTAAAAACATTGGAAGATAAAAAGAATGCAATAAAAGAAATTATACAAGAGATTGTTTTAAGCGGATTAGCTAGATCTGATTTCTTTAAAGAAGCAGCGTTTTATGGCGGAACTGCGTTAAGAATTTTTTATGGGCTAGATCGCTTTTCTGAGGATTTAGACTTCACACTATTGGTAAGTGATGCTAATTTCAATTTTAATCAATATATTTCAATTGTCAAAGATGAGGTTGAATCGTTAGGGTTAAAGTTTGAAATCGTTGAAAAAGAAAAAACTAGAAATACAGATATAAAATCGGCTTTTTTAAAAGGCAATACTAAAGAACTGTTCTTGGTATTTTATCCTAATGAAAATCTTGATGTATCCATACTGCATGCTGATGAAAAAATAAAAGTGAAATTCGATATTGATATGAACCCACCAAAGTTTGCTACGACAGAGTTAAAGTATAGACTTTTACCATATCCTTATCAAGTAAGAGTATACGACTTACCTTCTTTGTTTGCTGGTAAAATTGATGCAGTTTTAAGTAGAGGCTGGAAAAACAGAGTTAAAGGAAGAGATTACTATGATTATGTTTTCTTTCTTTCTATGGATGTAGCAGTAAATATGAAACACTTGAAAGCTAGATTAGTTCAATCAAAACATATTAATGATGATTTTAAATTAAACAAAGAATCGCTTATAGGCTTACTTGAGAATAGATTCAAGGAAGTCAATTTTGAAGCTGCGAAACAAGATGTTGCGACGTTTATATCCGATATAAGTAAACTGGATTTGTGGACTGAAAACTTTTTTAAAGAGATAACTGAGAGTATTAAAGTAATCCAGGTTTAGATAAGGAAAATATGAACTTTAGCATTATTTATAGTAAAGTTAGTCTAGAGGTTGTAGTAAAGTTAGTATAGATGTTATCGAAAACAGTGATAAAGTCCATAATGACAAAACATTTATAAATGAAGTGGCTTCCAAAAGTTGGAGATATGGTATACTAAACCATACCCTCTGATAAATGGGAGCTTTTTATTTTATACCTCAATGGGTTATAAAATCATTGACAAATACCCCATTGGGGTATATACTAATGGTGTAGGCGGTGACTACTATGTCCAATAATATTAAAATAGTAAGAGAAAACTTAGAACTAACACAAGAGCAAGTTTCATTATTAACTGGTGTTCCTGTAAAAACATTAAGAAACTGGGAACAAGAAGTAAGGAAACCCAGCGAGTGGACAATTGACTTGGTTATGGATAGATTACTAAGAGTAAAAATGGAAGAATATGCTAAGATTGATGAATTCACAGGTGTTTTGTCATTCTTAACAATAAAAGAAAACATATGTAAAATAACTAAAAATTATGATATTGAAAAAGTATATTTGTTTGGATCCTATGTCAAAGGTCAAGCCACAGAAAATAGTGATATTGATTTATATATGGAATCTAATTTGTACGGTTTAGAGTATTTTGAATTTGTTGAACAACTAAGAGAAAAATTGAAGAAGAAAGTTGAAGTGCTAAGTAATAAAACAATTCAAGAACATTCGAAAATAGATGAAGAAATTAAAAAGACAGGAATACTGATTTATGAAAGATAAGATATATTTTGATCGTATCATCAAGTATGCAAAGAAAATAGGTAAATATATGAATGAGGTCGATACATTCAAAGACTTTGCGAACAAAGACGAGAAAGTAGATGCAGTTATATTAAACCTAGAACAAATCGGTGAAACAGCAAAGAAACTTTCAGACGAGATAAAACAAAATTATCCTTCTATTCATTGGCCGAGCATTATTGGCTTAAGAAATATGATATCACATGAATACGAAGGTATTAAACTAAACATTATTTATGATATTGCTATAGTAAATATACCAGAGTTGTTATCAAAACTAGATAAATAATATTAACTTTTATCATCATTTAAAGTAAAGTTAGTATAGAAAGTATCAAAAACAGCGATAAAGTCCATAAGGACAAGACATATAAGAATGAAGTGGCTTCCAAAAGTTGGAGATATGGTATAGAAAACCATTACTCTAATGAAGGGAGCCTTTTATTTTTAAATCGCTTGACAATATACCGTTATCGGTATAATATATATTTGAGGTGATCATATGAAATATTTAACAACCAAAGAAATAGCAAGGAAATGGAATGTGAATGATCGAAGAGTAAGAGTTTTATGTGAAGAAGG
The DNA here is from genome assembly GCA_041677365.1 of Candidatus Izemoplasmatales bacterium. Classification (GTDB taxonomy): domain Bacteria; phylum Bacillota_I; class Bacilli_A; order Izemoplasmatales; family Hujiaoplasmataceae; genus UBA2289. Next base: position 3,395 of record JBAYQC010000026.1, read on the forward strand.
TAGGGTTGATGGTGCATTTAAAGTTGGTAAAACTTGGATGATTGCTGAGGATGCATCAAAACCTTATGATGCTAGAAAAACAGTAAAAAAAGAATACAAGGGCTTAAATTTAAATTTTTCTAAGACAGACACATTGAAGAAAGAAATAGATAAAAATAGACCATTATCTAAAAATACTATAAAGTCACTTCGGGAAAAACTTATTGTTGAATGGACATATAATTCTAATGCGATAGAAGGCAATACGCTAACAATGTCAGAAACTAAGGTCGTATTAGAGGGAATTACTATCGGTGGGAAAAGTGTTACTGAACATTTAGAAACAATTAATCATAAAGAAGCTATTGAATACTTAGAAACCCTTATAAAAGAAAATAAAGATTTAACAGAATGCAAACTCAAAAATATTCATCAGTTAATTTTAAAAGAAATTGATGATGATAATGCTGGAAAATATAGAACTGAAAATGTCACAATAAGTGGCGCAAAGCATATTCCACCAAATCATATGATTGTATCAGAGTTAATGCAAAAGTTATTTGCTGAATATAAGAAAGAATGGAATGACTATCACCCTGTTATAAAGGCCTGCTTGTTACATGGAGAGTTTGTGAAAATTCATCCATTTATTGATGGTAATGGTCGAACAGCCAGATTGATACTCAATTTTGAATTGATGAAATATGGATACACACCAATTGTCATAACAAAGGATAGAAGAGCTGAATATTACGAAGCATTAGACATAGCTCATACAACTTTAGATTATTCAAAATTTATTCGATTAATATCTGATTTTCTAATTGATTCAGAATCATTATGGCTTAGAATTATTAATTAAGAATCATGGTGGCTGAGAATCAGTTTCAGGGACCATGATTCCCCCCATATAAGAATGAATTAGCTTCCAAAATAGGGGATATGGTATAGTAATCAATGTGCTCAGATAGAGGGAACTTTTATTAGAATAAACTTATAAGATAAGAAAAATTATTTAATATAATAATTGGAAATGTTATAATAATTTAATAAATTAAAATATATCTATTATTATATGCAAATGATCTACGCTTCAATTCACAGTTTTAAGGAGAATAGATGAAAAATGAGATAATCGAACCAAGACACAAAGCTATTTCTAAAGAAATAGTTTTAAAACATAATGAAAAGATTGCATATGAAGATGTAAATTCTGTTTTATCAAAAATATTCACTAATTTTGAATATGCAAAAAAGCTTACTGGTGGGCGCATTAGTGGTGTTTATAAGTTTTTCCATAAAAGCAATCACACGGTCTTAAAGTACTCTATGGGAACATATCGCATGACTGAACTTGCAAGAGAATCTAGAGTATTAAAATATCTTAACCATACAGAAGTAAAAGATATTGTCCCGAAGATAAGGAATTTTGAAATAGAGAATAAACATCAGTTCGCATATTTATTACTTGATTATATTGAGGGTCAAACTGTTAGACAGATACTTGAAGAAACTCCGCAATCAGGCAAACTACAAGAGACTTGGGAAAAAGTTGGAGAAGCCATATCCAAAATACACAAGTTATTTATAAAAGATGATGAGAACTGTGAATGGCTAAATAATCAATTAAAAGTAGCTGAAACTAATATGATTAATCATTTAATAGACCTTGAAGACTATGGTGAGGAAGATCCTGCTGAATTGCTACAATGGTTAATAAGTAATAAACCTAAAAAATCAATTAAAACAATTATCCATGGTGATTTTAGAACAAAGAATATTATGGTTGATAGAAATAATCAAATTAAGATTATAGATTGGGGATTCGTTGATATTGGGGATCCATTGTATGATTTGGCTGTAATTGACTATTACTTTACTAATGATTTGGAGAGAGAAAGTTTTTATAAGGGATATTCAATATGTCAGTATGATAAAGACATCATTGATTATTTTGACAAATTAAGTTGGTTTATAAATGTGTAATTTATATCGCTTATGAATGTGTTAAGATAATATAGAATATTAACTTTTAGTATCATTTATAGTAAAGTTAACCTAGAGGTTATCAATAACAGTGCTAAGTCCATAATGACTAATATGTAAAAATGAAATAGTTTCCAAAAGTTGGAGATATGGTACAGAAAACCATATACTTTGAAAAAGGGAGCATTTTATATATAAGAATATCTTAAGAAGAGTACTGATGGGTTACACTGTTTTGAAAGGAGAGAATTTTATGAAGAAATACATCCCGATTATAGATACAATTGGATTAGAGGAAGAAGGCATAATTACAGCTAAAAAAGTGTTTGAGTCAAGAGGACTATCTAAATTACCTGATTATATTACAACAGCATTAGTGCTGTTTGATAGCAAACCATCCCAGGAAATATTAAGTAAATCAAGAGAGTTATTTAAGTTCGTTGCAGCATCAAGCGTTTTATCACAATACGTTTATGATGAAAAAATAGTTGTAGCATATTCTCCGCTAGGTGGCCCTTCAGCAGGTGGATTAGTAGAAGAACTACTGGCATTTGGAATTAAAAGAATAATTGCATGTGGTAGTAGTGGACTAATTTGTGATTTTTCTGCGGAAAAATTTTTGATTGTTTCAAAAGCTATTAGAGATGAGGGGTTAAGTTATTACTACCTAGAACCTAGCTTATATGTTGATACGGATAAGGATCAAAATAATAAAATAGAAGAAGAAATCAAGAAACATCATCTTAAATATGGAGAAGGAATAGCATGGACAACTGATGCTTTTTATAGAGAAACAAAATCAAGAATGAAATTGCGTAAAGAACAGGGAGCTATTGCTGTTGAAATGGAATGTGCTTCTATGGCAGCTGTATGTAAATATAGAGAAGTTCCTTTCTCTCAAGTATTATATTTTTCAGATATTGTAAAACAAGAAGGTTGGTCTGATTTTCTCGATACTCGTGCATCAATCAAAGAAAAAATCAACAGAATTATGTTGGATATTGCTATTAGTCTTTGATATTATATTACGTATGTCTCTTTACGTTTTGACAGTGGTTTAAATCTCACTTGTTTAAAAGACAATAAATTGAGTACTAAAAGTAAAGCATTTATTATTTAATAGAAAAATCCGTCAGTTTTGACGGTTTTCTTTTATTATAATTTAAAGTTTATTTACATTATTGTGTCACTTAAACAAAAATTGGAGATATAAACAAGAAAAAACTGCTAAATATAGAGAAATTCAAGCTAAGATAGATAAATATCTATTAAAATAGATAAATATCTAATAAGAAGCTTGACATTTGATAAAACATAAGATAAAATAGAAATATCTTAGGGATTGTTTGTTTGAAAATCTTTAAAAAAGAGGGAAGGATAAGTGTACTTAAGTAGAAAAATAAATTTAAAACTTAGTATACAAGGTGTTTATATGAACAAGAAATTATTAAAAAACAAAAATTTTGTGCTAGTGATAATCGGTAATTTTGTATCACTAATTGGTAGCAATATCCAACAGTTTGTTCTATCATTATATGTGTTGGCTTTAACTGGTTCTGCGACAATTTTTGCCAGTATGCTTGCAATATCAATACTACCGAGAATCTTGTTATCACCGATAGCGGGTGTTTTTGGTGATTGGTTCGACAAGAAAAAATCAATTGTTATTCTTGATATCGTTAACGCTCTTATTCTTTTTAGTTTTGCGATATTCTTATTCTATAATGGTGATTTAACAATTGGTTTAATCTATTTATTAGTAATTCTTCTTGAGATTACAGAAATATTTTTTCACTCATCAATGTCTGTTGTTATCCCTAGTGTAGTAGAAAAAGAACAATATTTAGAAGCTAATTCAATGAGAATGATGCTGATAAGTTTTGGAACTTTAATGGCACCAATAATTGGAGCGATTATTTATGGAGCTTTTGGTCTTTTAATCGCTATAATTATTAATGCTGTGAGCTTCTTAGTATCAGCAATAAGTGAAATGTTTATTCAGGTTCCAAAAACTAAGAGTGAAGGTAATGATAAATCAATCTCTGGTTTTAAGAAGGATCTTTTAGAAGGTGTTAAAATAATCAAAGAATCAAAATCAATCAAAACAATTATTTCAATAGCTATGATTATTAATTTCAGTATTGCACCACTGTTTTCTGTTGGGTTAATCTTTTTAGTGAAAGAAGTGTTAGTACAATCAGATTTTAGATTAGGTCTCTTGCAAACAGCGCTATCAGCTTCAATGATCGTCGCCCCATTGCTTTTAACAAAAAAATTAAAGCAAATGAAACTAGGAGATGTTTTAATTAAGGCTACTCTTTTAATCGGCTCTTTAATTATCTTGTTATCAATAACTGTTAATCAGGTTATATTTAGTGTTAGTGAAGGTTTATTGTCATATATAATTATATTAGTTACATGCTTTTTGATTGGCGTCTTCGCTACAGCAGTTAACATTGCTGTTGGAACGCTTATCCAAAAAATTGTACCTTTAGAATATATGGGGAGAACCTCAACTGTATTAGGCCTAGGAACAACAATTATGATTCCAATTGGCCAGGTGATTTTTGGGTATTTGTATGATATAATTAATCCAGGAATAGTAATTATTATTAATGGTGCAATAATTATTTTTACCATCATAGTTTACTACAAACAAATACAAACTATTGAATCTCGTTCAAAAGAAGAAATCGCAAATCATGAAAGAAGAGTGAAACTAAATGAAATTTAAATTTAATAAAGAAGTATCAGAGATTTTAGACTATTTGGTTTTTCCGAGAATATATTTTAATTTAGAAAAAGATATGCATGATGAGGATGAAACTATAAAAAATGTAATCAAAGATGATTATCTTGATTTTTCTGAGAAGATGCATTCAAAGTTAGAGCCTTTAAAAGATGATATCAATCAATTTTATCAAAAGGATATGTATTCTTATTATGATTTTGCTAATATACTAACCGATGCTTACCCAATTTATGAGTATGATAATATTAATGATTACTTTAATGATTTAGAAAAAATAGATCCGGTTGAGTTTAAAGACGAAATTATTAAGGCCTTAATTACTATGGAAGATTCTGAAAGCAAAGCTGTTGAACTTTTCGATGAATCTAATGCTACCAAGTATATTAATCAACTAAAAATCGACTCCGCAAATAAATGGAATATGTTTGTGATGATTCAAAACCCAAAACTACATTTAATCAAGTTTATTTCGCTTTTAAATAAAATTGAACCCCTATTTAACTCTTACTATCAAGAAAATGAAAAAAGAATAGTTGAAGTTGGAAATAGTTTAGTGAAAAGATTATCAATTAATACAAATGAAGCTTTCAAAGATATAACTTATGATGCTATATCTTATGACTTTAGTGGAAGAGACTTATGTCATCTTTATGTATCATTTGCAATGCCATATGCACTTAAGTTTATCGATGGTAATGATTGCCGAATTGTTTGGGGATTAGAAATGGAATATTCATTTAAGAAGGTTTATGAACTTAATGAAGACAAGTTAGCTCAAAGAGTAAAGATTTTTAAAGCATTAGGTGATAGAACCCGTTACGAAACATTAAAATTAATCGCTAAGGGTGTCAGCTCAATAAAAAATATAGCTGATGAACTAGACGTTTCAAGCGCAACTATTTCTTATCATGTAAATGAATTTCTTACTAGTGGTATATTGTATATGAATCGTGAAAAAAATTCAAAGTTTGGATATATAATCGATTATAAAAAACTTAATGAAGTCTTTGCTGATTTGAAGGAAGATCTTAATTTTGAATAGAGAAATTGTAATAAAAAAATTTAAGTTCAAAAATTACTTACTTAATATTTATGGAGGGAAATTATGGTTATTGGTCTTATTGGTGAAGGTTGTACTGGGAAGACTACTTTAGCTAATGCGCTTAAAGAAGTGTTTGATTTTAAATTGTATTCTGGCAAAGAATATCTTGCTTTTGCAAAAAACGCAGTAAACGCTAAACAAATGTTTAAGGAGTATCTAAAAGGAAAGACGAAGACAGATGAATTAGTTGTTTATGTTATAACCGAATTACCGGATTTTAATTTATTGCCAGAAGAAGGTATAAAAATACTAAAAAAATCAGACATTAAAATTATCAAAGAAAGATTTAAAGATAGAATGTATGGAAACTTGCCAATTGGTGTAGAAAAGATGCTTGAAAAGAAACATGGTCAGTTTGATTATTTAAACTACGATTTGGTTTTGACTTCAGAAGAATTAGAAAATAATTTAACTGCAGTTATAAATCTTTTGAAGAATAAGGAAATTGAGATTGACAGGAGAATTCATTATTAATTGTATTAAACTATAATAATAAATCTGATGACATATCATTAAACTTGTCATCTTTTTTATTTAAACTTTAAAATAATCTAAAACAAAAATTTAAGGTGGTTTTAAAAGATTAATTGTGATATAGTTTCTTTATGAAAAGTAATTATTTTTTTGTGAGGAGTAAATTTACATGTTCGATGATGGAACACTACTGAGACTCTTTGTTTCTCAAGCGTTTACTATATATTTTATTTTACTTTTGTTACCGCTAAAAAAACCGGGAATAAAAAGTAAAGCATTGGCTGTTTTAAGCGCTTTTACTATTACGCTACTTAATGCATTGGTAATTGTTTTTTTTGGTATATCATTATATATCCGCTTTTATCTTTTGACTCTAACATTACCATATATAATCTTAGGTTTGTTCTTTTCATCTTTAAAAGGTGCTAAATTTATTTTCATTATATTGACAATTCAAGTAATTGGGACTGTAGCGATTATCAATGGTCTCTTAGCTTCCTACGTTTTCTTCGGCGATAACCATCCTATAATTGATACTACTGCTCGAATATTAACTTATCTTGGCTTTTTGCCCATTGTTATAAAATTCATTCGTCCCACTTATGTCAAAATGATTGAAGTTGTTAATAAAGGTTGGTGGATGTTAAATAGTGCATTAATAATTTCTTATGCTTTAGCTTATTTTATTTTATTTGTCCCGAATTCTATTTTTAATCGACCTGAATATTTTATACATGGTTACATTGGTATATTTTTATCGCTTCTGATTTACGTTATTATTTTCTATTTGTTTATTGAAATAAAAATGAAAACTGATTTTGAACATGATAAACAAATACTTTCGACACAAGTTAAATCACTTACTCAGGAGACTGCTGCAATTAAAACCATTGCTTATATAGACTCTTTAACAGGCCTTTTTAATCGTTATTCCTTGTACAAACAAATGGATAAACTTATCCATTTGAAGCAAGAGTTTATTGTGGTGTTTATCGACTTGGACAAACTTAAACAAATTAATGATTCATTTGATCATTCAACTGGCGATACTTATTTAAGAAAGTTCTCTATAACACTTAAAAAAATTGTTGATAATCATGGTGAAGTTTATCGTTTTGCTGGAGACGAGTTTATTTGCTTAATCACCAACGTTGATAATGGCTTTGACAGAGAGAATTTTAAACGAAATATTACCAAAGAAATGAAAATGGATGTTCCTTACTATGGTATAAGCTTAGGTTTGGCGTATTATCCTAGCGATGGTTTAAGTTCTGATGATTTAATAAAACTTGCAGATCAAGAAATGTATGTTGAAAAAAAAGCCAAGCAAAATATATAGTAAAAAACATATCGAAGATTTAAAAAATAATAGTATAATAAATATCTTACGGCATTCTCTTTATAGAGTTTGCTTTTTTTTATTTTATAGTAGATAAAACATGTTAAAATATTATTGAGTATTCTTTCTATTTAATTTTGAATCAGGGGGATTTGGATGACAAAGTTTAAAATAGTGGTTTTAGTTTCTTTCATCATATTATCCATTTTATTAATAGCGAATTTGATTTTAATAAGACTTGGATATCAATTTAATTTTGAGTTTTGGACTTCAATTAAAGCCAATATAATGTTGTTTGCTTTAACGGGATTAGCTGCTTATCTTATGTATATACTATATGTAAAAAAAGCAATACTTAAGTTAATCGGTAGTATTTTCGCGCTACTCTCATTATTGTTCTTGGGATTCATTGCCTTGTGGGGCTCAGAAGATGTTAAGGTAATTGAAAATTCTGATTATAAAATCTATATAGTTGAATACCGCTTTCTATTTGATGGTGAAGACACTTTATATCAAAAAGAGAATTTTCTTTTTTCAAAAAAAATCGGCACTTATACACAAAGTGATGATAACAACGTCTCTTATGAAATTGTTGAAGATCAACTACTTATAAGCGATAAATGGTATCGTTATCCTGAAGAAGACCTTATCAATATATATTACATCGATTTAGAGTGAAACAAAAAGAGTAGTACTTAAATTTTAGAGATAGCTTCTGTATTGATGAATTATTTAGAGGTGGATGAAAATGAATAAAATATTTGTTTTAGGAAGTATTAATATCGATTTTGTATATCAGACTAATCGCTTACCAAAACGTGGTGAAACTATCAAAAGCGAAAAATTTTTTATGGCTACTGGCGGTAAGGGTGCTAACCAAGCTGTAGCGGCCGCAAAACAACAGGCTGAAACGATAATGTTAGGTAGCATCTCCAACGATGAACTATCTAGGATCTGTCTTGATTCATTAGCTTTACACAATGTAAATACAAAGTTTATTGAAATATATCCAAATGTATCATGCGGAAATGCGCTAGTAATTTTAGAAAACAATGATAACCGAATTATTACCTCTTCAGGAGCTAATAAGTTTCATGATATCAATAAAATAAAGCATATATTAAATGACAATAGTATGGAAAATGACCTTTTACTAGCTCAACTTGAAATTCCTTTGGAAGTGATTCAAACCGCTTTTATAAAAGCTAAAGCTCTAAATATGATTACCGTATTGAACGCCGCGCCAGCAACAAAACTTCCAGAATCGCTTTTAATGTTGGTAGATTATTTGATTGTCAATGAAACCGAAGTCGAAACTTTAACAAGACAAAAAGTTCAAACAGTGAAATCACAAATGAAAGCTTTAGATTTTTTGCTTGAACAAGGTGTTAAAAATATAATTTTAACCTTAGGTAAAGCCGGTAGTATATACTATAATGGTAAGACAGTGATTAAAATACCTGCATACATTGTGAAAGTAGTTGATACAACAGCTGCAGGAGATACATATATCGGTGTTTTGTCAGCTTCATTAGCTTTAGGTAAAAATATTAATCAAGCTATGACTTATGCTACAGCTGCGTCAGCCCTAGCAATCCAAAAACTCGGTGCACAACCATCAATACCTAATCGAGAAAGTGTAGAAAAATTCTTAAAGGAGAAAAGAAATGATGTCGAAAAGAAAAATAATTCTTGATTGTGATCCTGGACATGATGATGCTGTTGCGATTATCTTAGCGGGAAGAAATCCAAAGATTGATTTGCTCGGAATTACTGTAGTATCCGGGAACCAAACCATAGAAAAAACCGGAAAAAACGCTCTTAATTTATGTCAATATCTTGGAATTGATGTACCGGTTTGTTTAGGTTTAAGTGAACCGATAATTAAACCCTTACAAGTATGTCCTGATATTCATGGCGAAACAGGCTTAGATGGTTTTGATTTTCCTGAGTTAACTAAAGAATTCGACAAACGACCTGCAGTTCACTTTATTGCTCAGACTATTCTTGAAAGCAATGAAAAAATAACTGTGGTAACCACAGGACCAATGACTAACTTAGCTCTAGCTTTAAAGTTATTCCCTAAGATAAAAGCAAACATTGAAGAAGTAGTGTTAATGGGCGGCTCTATTGCTAATGGTAATGTTACTCCATCCTCTGAATATAATATTTATGCAGATCCAGAAGCAGCTTACATTGTGTTTAATTCAGGAGTTAAGGTAACTATGTTTGGTTTAGATGTCACTAGAAAAGTAATGGTTTTACCTGAAGTGGTTGAAAGAATGGAAAAAATTAATAATGAAGTATCAAAATTATTTGTTGATTTAATGAAGGTTTTCAATATTAATCAAAATAAAGTATTTGGAATCAAAGCTGGACCCCTACATGATCCAGTTACAATTGCTTATCTGATTAACCCAGAAGTTGTGAAAGTAGCCAATGTACATTGTGATATTGATATAAGTCATGGAAGTAGTTATGGAAGAACTAACTGTGATATGTTTGATTATTTAAAATTAGAAAAAAATACTTTTGTAGCCTATGACATTGATATAGAAATGTATTGGGATATTATTGAAGCGGGAATTAAACAATATACATCTAAACTAAAATGAACTCTCCAAAAATTAAAATAAATGATCAAGCAGAATTAAGAACTACTTTATTAGAAGTGTTTAATAAAACAACTCACTATCAAGCGGTTAAATGGGCGAAATACATTATTGATAAAGTCAAAGATTTATATCATTTTGAAGAAGAGGTTTCCAAACATATTGAACAAAGTCTTGATTATATAAATAAGTATTCTAGTCAATTTAACGAGGTTAAAGCAGTTAGATCTCTTGCCTTTAAAATTCATTCATTAGCAAGACAAGCGGAGTCCTTGAAAAACAATCGGTTTACGAACAGTCTCTCAGGCATTAAGTACAATTCATGTAAAAGAACATGCAATGATATCTAGTGATTATTTAATTAAACTGATAAATATTATATATCCAAATGATTTAGAAATGGTTAAAAGTGTCCGCTTGATACAAATTGAAAATTTAAAAAAAGCTATATCAGAATAAAAAAAAGAACTTTTTGAAAGTTCTTTTTTGTGTGTGCCGGGCATGGCATATAACTAGGTGGTGAAAGACCACTGTGGGGGTACTCATAAACCAACCACTAAGGAAGCACAAGGTATCCACCGCGAGGTGTGAACTAGAGGAAGTGTGGAATAAAATCTTGGCGTGATGAACAAAAACTAGATATCAAGGCAATCATAAAGGATAAGAGAACACAACATCTTAAAGTCCA
>JBAYQC010000027.1:0-14204 GCA_041677365.1 Candidatus Izemoplasmatales bacterium
TAAAGATATTGATTTGTTAATAATCACTCACTTTCATAGTGATCATGAGAAAGAGACGATTGATTTAAGTAATGAAATTAGCATTAATAAAATCGTTTTAAATAACTATAAAGAAGAATACAATATGCTAAATCAATTAGTCGTTAAAGAGGGGGAAAAGCTTAATATAGGGCCTTTTACATTATTGTGTTTAAACTCATATAATGATAAAGATGAAAATAATAATTCTTTGGTTTTTGCAGTAAAAATCGGTTGTGATAATTGGTTGTTTACCGGTGATATAGAAGCGAAAATTGAAGAGAAAATAACCAGAAAATATGAATTGGACATCGATTGTTTAAAAGTTCCTCATCATGGGTCAAGCACTTCATCGACCCAAGATTTCTTAGATGCAATTAGTTCTGAGTATGCAATAATATCAGTAGGTTATAACAGTTATAACCATCCGGATAGTACTGTTATAGATCGGCTAAAGGCAAATAATCAACAAATCTACCGTACAGATCAATTAGGAACAATTACCTTTTATTATTATGATGATTGTAATTTTGCTCTTATCGAGACATTTAAACTTAACAATCTTAGAAAATACCGAATTAAAACATAAAGACCTTAACACAAACAGGTCATTATTTGATATAATAAATAAAGAAGAAATGGTTTATGGGTGACTTATGAATCGCAATTGTTATTTGTTTTACGGAAATGATATTTTTCGAATAAAAAAGGAAACTGAACTTCTATTCCAAGAAAATGAAATTGACTTGGATTCTGTGGAAGTTTATGACGCTGAAGAAGAAGGTATTGATCAAGCGATAACCAACGCTATGACCATGCCCTTTATGGCGGATAAAAAAGGTGTTGTAATAAAAAACGCTTCTTTTCTTGATGGAAGAACTACCATCAATGAAAATGAAGCGGATAAGTTAAAAAGTTTTTGTGAATTAAAATTAGAAGAAACGATTTTAGTTATTCAAAATAATAGTGATAGTTTGAGCAATAAAAGTAGTTTAGCAAAATACTTAACAAAAAATATTGTTACCAAAAAGTTTATTCAGGATGCTAAGGATTTTGACGTTTACGATTATGTAAAAAAAGAATTAGCAAAACATAATTTACGGATTCAACCCTTTGCATTAACCCAGTTTATAAATCGGGCTAATACTTCACATGAAAATCTTAATAACGAGTTACAAAAGTTGATATTTTACGCTTATAAAAGGGGCGAAATTGATGCGAATTGTGTGTTTGAAGTTGTTAGTCGAGAGGTTGAAGATAATATTTTTGAACTTGTGAATGCACTTTTAGAAAAAGATCATGAAAAAGTCTTTAAGGTTTATGAAGATTTGGTAATTCACAATGTCAAAAGTACCCAGATATTAGCTGTTGTTGCTAATAAGTTTTTGGAGATATTATATACTAAATCTTTACTTGAAATTGGTTATAGGAAATTTGATATAGAAAAGTTCTTTGGTTATTCAAGTGGGAGAGTTTATTACATGATAAAAAATGCCCAAGAAACTGATGATGAACTTTTGTATGAAACAATTGATAAATTAGAAACTCTTGATTACAAAATTAAATCAGGAAAAATTGACAAAGACCTCGGTCCACAATTATTTTTCCTTGCGGGTAAATAAAAAAAAGCCCTCTGGCTTTTTTCTTACATAGCGTTAACTTTATTTGATAAACGTGATTTTTGTCTGCTAGCATAGTTTTTATGATGAATTCCTTTTGCAACGCTTTTGTCAAGCTTCTTATAAGCAAGATTCAATGCTTCGATTGCTTTATCTTTTTCACCATTTTTAGCAGCAGTTTCAACATTTTTGATCGCTGTCTTTAAAGATGATTTAAAAGAAGCGTTAGCTAAACGTCTTTTTTCATTTTGAGTATTACGTTTAATTTGTTGTCTGTTATTTGCCATTATTTCACCTCCATTTGTAATCGCGTAAATATTGTACCAAATAAGCATAAAAAAAGCAACAAATAAATATACACATTTTCTTTTATATAAATTAGCAATTTATCCTGGTTTTACATTTTTATCTAGATATTTTTCATTAAAACAGATTCTCGGAGGTTATCATGCCAATAATTAAAACAAAATCCTTTAATTTAGATGTTTTAAAGGAACAAAATCATAAATATTTACAAGCTAACGGCTATTTAGGAATTAGTGGTATTCTTGATGAGCTCAGTTTTAATGATGGAGCTGAAGTTGTAGTAGCTGATCATTTAATAGAAACAAAAGATGGTCAAAAGTATTTATCGATATTTAATCCCTTATTAACCAAGGTCTTCGTTAATGGGGTTTTTCTGCATCCAGAAGATATCACCCCCTTAAGACATGAACATAGCCTTGATATTGAAAACGGTCTTTTTAAAAGATTGACTACTTATGAAGTCGATAAGGTTGAAATAACAATTTATTCTGAGAGATTTCTTGATCAGGTAGAAAATAATCTTTTTTATTCAAGATACAAAGTATTTACAAGTAAACCTTGTGATTTGGAGATAGAACACGGATTTTTTATCGCTGATTTGTTGGAAGAATATACCAGCTGTTTCAATCAGATTGAAATTGATAAAAGCCAAAACTTTCTTTTAAGATCAAAATTACCCGATTTGGATAAGAGTCTTTTTATTTATTATAATTATTCTCGAAACTTTAGACATAGAAATCAAAATGATGATTTTGATTATCGAGAAAAATATAGTCTAAGAACTGAAGCCAACCGTGAATATGAGTTTTTTAAGTATATCGGAATTGATTTTGCTTATGATAGTGATGATTTGATTAAACAGGTTGATGAAGCCGCGAAAGCGGGTTATCTAGTAAAACAAGAACAAAACCAAAGAAACTGGAACCGGCTTTGGGCTGTGCCAGAAATTGAAATTGCCAATAATGACTTAGCATACAAATATATTAAATATAACCTTTATCAGTTAATTAGTCATAGACTTATAACTCCCAAAGTAAAACTCTCTAGGGATGGTTTTTATAATTCTGTTTTAAATGCAGACTATACTTTAGATTTCTACGTTTTTAAATTTTTCTTAAATACCGATTATGCAGTCGCAAAAAATATTTTGCTACAAAAAATATCTGAACTATCTCAAGCTAAAGAAAAAGCTAAAGAACTGAAAAAAATCGGTGCTTTTTATACAGATGAAAAGAACAATTATTTCATCGGAGCGCAAATCATTATCAACTTATATGATTATATTTCTCGTACCCAAGATCAAGACATTCTGAGCTTTGAAGCTTTGGAGATGGTTTTGGAGATTGCTAAATTCTACAGCCAACTCACTCAACCTAATGCTAAAAAAACAAATTATCAAATTTTAAATGTCCATTCAATTGATAATTCAATAGCGAAGATTGATAACAATGCGCTTTTGAATTATTTAGTTCGGGAAGCCTTTGGTAGAACAGCGAATTTGGTTGCGATGGCCAAGGTGTCAAGAAGAAAAGAAACTGAAGATTTTCTAAGCGAAAATGCTTATGATAAATTGATTGATAAAATCAGGAAGATTCGCAGTAAGATTTACCTGCAACAGCCTAATGTCAAAAAATTAATTGAGATTTATGATAATTACTTTAAGACTGAAGAAGAGTTAGTCAATCCAGATGTTTTAAATCTGTTTGTTCTTTATCCTAAAGAGTTTAGGGAAATTGTAAAGAAGGCAAACTATCAATATTATGACGCTCATGCAAATGCTAGTAGTATCGGTAAATTTTTACTGGCAATAAGTGGGTTAGATCAGGGGTATGAAAGAGAAGCTAATAAATTATTCAAACATTTGCTTGCATGCAATATTGAAGATGTTGACAATAAATCAAATGGTTTGCAGGACCGTTTAGATTTAGGTTTATCTGCTGTGATCTATCTTTACATTGTTTATGGTCTAGCAAGACTTAGACATGATAACTTTTTATTGATGGCTGATTCTTATACTCCTAGTGATATTAGAAGAATCGAGTTCAATGTTCTTATCGGTGAAAATGTTGGTAGAGTAAAAATAAAACGAAATAGTGCATTGGTAGAATGGTCAGCGGAGTAAGGTTTTTAATTTATCTATTTGACATTAGTAGTGATGCTTTGGTAGAATTAGTACAATATGAGGTGAATTATGACAAATAAAAGAATTCTAGGTATTATTTTAGTAGTTGTAGGAATTATATTTTTACTAAACCGGCTCGATGTGTTTACTGTTGATATATTCTTTAAAGGTTGGTGGACATTGCTGTTGATAATACCAGCATTTGTTTCAATGTCTAAAAATGGCGTAACTTTGGGGAATACGATTCTCTTGGTAATCGGTGTGATTCTATTGCTGGATGCTCAAGGATTAAACTTTGAAGGGTATTTATTACCGGCAGTACTTGTAGTGATTGGAATCGGATTATTATTTAAGCGATGAGTTGTATTTTCTGTGATTTATTGAAAAATAAGCAAGATTACCTTTTTGAAAATAAATACTTCTATGCTATCTATGATAATTTTCCTGTAAATAAAGGTCATGTACTAATAATTTCTAAAAGGCATATAGCTGATTATTTTTCTTTGACTAAAGCTGAAATAAAAGCTTTAGATGAAGCTATTAGGACTTTAAAAACTAAGCTCGATAAAACTTATCATCCTACTGGTTATAATCTCGGTGTGAATAATGGAATTAGCGCAGGTCAAACAATAATGCATTTTCATTTACACTTTATACCTCGCTACGATTCTGATTGTAAAAATCCTCGTGGTGGAGTAAGAGGAGTAATTCCGGAGAAACAATCTTATTAGTTTCTCCTTATTTTTTTACCATAAAAGATAGTTAAATATCGATAAATATTGTATAATTTAAGTGGAGGATAAAATAATGAAAAGAAAAACTAAAATCGTTTGTACTGTAGGTCCTGCTATCGATTCGGAAGAAATGATTGAAAAAATCATTAACGCCGGAATGAATGTTGCGAGATTAAATTTTTCTCACGGTAATCAAGAAGAACATTCGCGAAGGATCCAAATGGTAAGAAAGATAGCTAATAAATTAAATCGCTATATTGGAATCATGGCTGATACTAAAGGTCCTGAGATTCGTACAGGGATGTTTAAAGATGGTTTTGCTCACTTCAATACAGGTGATCAAGTGAAAATATTGAAAAATGAAATTTTAGGAGATAAATCACAGTTTCATATCTCTTGTCCTGAACTTTTTGAGGATATAGAAAAAGGTGATTTTCTATTAATTGATGATGGTAAAATGCGTTTAACTGTCATTGAAAAAGGCGTTGATGAGTTTACTTGTGTAGTAAATAATTCCGGTGTAATAAAAAGCCGAAAAGGGGTTAATGTTCCCAATGTAAAATTATCGATGCCATTTATTTCTGATAAAGATGATGCTGATATTCGCTTTGCTTGTAAAAACAAAGTTGATTTTATTGCTTTATCATTTGTTAGAAGAAAATCAGATGTTTTAGCTGTTAGAGAAATATTAAAATCAGAAAATCAGGAAACGATTGAATTGATCGCTAAGATTGAAAATCAAGAAGGTTATGATAACCTTGATGAAATTCTTGAAGTTGCTGATGGAATAATGGTTGCTAGAGGTGACTTAGGTGTAGAGGTTTCAACTCAATTAGTACCGATTTATCAGAAGAAAATTATCCAAAAATCAAATGATTTAGGCAAACCAGTAATTACTGCAACTCATATGCTTGAATCGATGATGGTTACCCCAAGACCAACTAGAGCAGAAGCCAGTGATGTCGCTAATGCGATTTTAGATGGTTCTGATGCAATAATGTTATCGGGTGAAACCGCAGCCGGTGATTATCCAATTGAAGCAGTCTTAACAATGGATACCATTGCTAAGACAGTTGAGGATATTATTCCTTATGAAGAAAAATTAGCTAAGTCGATAAAATCTTCACACGCAACCACTAATGACGCGATTGGAATAGCTGTTAGCCAGACAGTCCTCACACTACCTAACGCTGAAGTTATTATCGCCTTTACAGAAACCGGTGGTACCGCTAAAAGGATGTGCAAGTTTAGACCGGGAGTACCGATAATTGCGATTACCAACTCAGTCGAGACTTGTCAAAGACTTTCTTATTATTGGGGTGTGTTTGCGACTATCGGTGAAAATGTTACTGATTTGAGATTCCATGATGAAGTAGCACGAAAAGTTGCTTTAGATTTTGGTTTCGAAAAAGGAGCTACATTGGTTATTACATCAGGTTGGGGACAAAAACATGGATCCACTAACACTATGAGAATCATTGATTTAGAATAAAAAAATAAAGCCAGGAAATCCTGGCTTTTAGTTTGTTTGGAGATATTGTTTAATTTCCCATTCAGTTACAGTTTTACGAAAATCATCCCACTCTTTAGTTTTATATTCAATGAACTTGGTAAATATATGTTCACCGAGAGTTTTTTTCATGAGTTCGTCAGCTTTTAGTAAATCTATAGCTTCTTTTAAATTATCTGGAAGGTTCATTACTCCAAGAGCATTTCTTTCCTCTGGAGTTAAAGCAAAAAGATTATCATTTATAGGTTCAATTAATTTAGTATTATTTTTAATAGCATCTAATCCAGATGCTAAAATCACCGCTACTGCGAGGTAGGGATTAGCGGTTGTGTCAACTGAACGAATTTCTGTTCTAGTTGCTTTTCCCCTAGCTGCAGGAATTCTAATCATAACTGAGCGATTATGTTCTGACCAAGAGACATAACAAGGAGCTTCATATCCGGGAACTAAACGTTTATATGAGTTAACTGTTGGGTTGGTAATTGCACAGAAATTACGAGAATGTGATAAAATTCCGGTAATCCACTTTCTTGCGATTAATGAAAGTCCCATTTCATCATTTTCATCATAAAAGGCATTGTTTCCTTCCATATCTGCTAAAGAACAGTTTGTGTGCATACCGCTACCATTTATATTGGCGATTGGTTTTGGCATGAAGGTAGCGTGGAGATTATGCCTTCTAGCAATGTTCTTAACTACAAGTTTAAAGGTCTGTACTTTATCACAAGCATCGATAATATTAGCAAACTCAAAATTAATTTCATTTTGTCCAGGAGCTACTTCATGATGTGAAGCTTCAATTTTAAAACCAATTTTTTCTAGTTCTAAAACAATATCTCTACGACAATCCGCTGAGCCGTCCATTGGCGATAAATCGAAATAACCACCTTGGTCCATAACTTCTAGACTTGGCTTTCCACATTTATCGAGTTTAAATAAGAAAAACTCAGGTTCAAAGCCGATGTTTAAAGTAGAAAAACCGAGTTCATTCATCTCTTTAAGAATTCTTTTTAAGTTGGATCGTGGATCTGCAGGAGAAGGTTTGCCATCAAAGGTATTAACATCACAGATTAAACGGGCAACTTTTCCATACGGAGCATCTTCCCAACTAAGAATCAGCCAGGTATCTAAATCTGGTTTTAAAAACATATCTGCTTCCATGATTCTGACAAATCCTTCGATTGAAGAACCATCAAACATAACTTCGCCTTCAAGAGCTTTTTCTAATTGTCCTACGGGAATTTCAACACTTTTTATCCCGCCGATGATATCGGTAAACATCAACCTTATATAGCGAACATTCTCTTTCTTAGCGTTATCTAGTATCTCTTTTTTAGTCATAAGGATAATCTCCTAACAAAACATAATTTTGGTGTAATTATATAAATAAAAAGCAAATAAATCAATAAGCTATGATTTATTTGCTGATATAAAAACGTTTTCTTAAATTTTTAACCGAGATGAAGTTTTCGGTTCAAAGCTTCAAAGCCACGTTCGAAAGCTCTAGTTATTTTTGCATCTTTTAAAGTCCAATAAGCAAGTTCGGCCAATGCTAATCCAGCGATAGAGTCAATGATATAATGTTGCTTAATCGTTTGGGTTGCAATTATTATAGCTAAAGACTGAACCCAGATAAATATTTTAATGCCTTTAGGTATTTTTTTATCTAATCTTAAGGCAATAATACAGAACCAACTCATTAGCGTATGCATTGATGGAAGCGCGTTTCTTGGACCAGAGTTACTATAGATCCACATAACTACGCTTTCAGTGAAGTTTAAGTCAGTCCTTGGTGTAGAATGATTGTTATTTAAAAACAATTCTGATGTAAGTCTCCAAGCTTCTACATCTGATTGCCAGAAGAAGTACCAGATACCACAAATTAAAAAAGTAATGATTGCCATAGTAGAAATCTTATACATATTTTCTTTTGAACGGATAGAAATATAAATAAAACACGCTGCCCAGAATGGGTAGGCTATCACGTAAGGATAAACCGTCCAGGGTAAAAAGGGAACTGCGTTGTTAAAATCCAAGAAGATATATGAATAATCTACACCTTGAATATTATTTACTTCTGCGTACCATTGATTGCCGAAATAGGTAAATAATTGAAACCCTACAACAACCAAAAAGGGGATGATTAAGTAAGTGTATTTCTTGAATTTCATAAAACTCCTCCTTCAATCAATTATCATAAAGATTATATCATAAAATCAAAATAATTATTATATGTTTTTTTTGTGAAGATATAATATTGCGTAATTTCGCGATTTGTGATAAAATCAATATGATTTACGGAGGAATACTATGTTTGGATATCGCAGTGATGGTAAAAAAGTAAGAAATATTGATCCTTTTATGCGGATTGTTCCGCATATTATGTATGAAAGAAGTGACTCTCAGGTAATGCAGCTTCAAGAGATTGACTGTGAACCTTTAGATAAATATATCTTTGAGAAACGTCGTAATGAAAATGTACGCTTGACCTATATGGATGTAGTGATGGCTGCTTTTGTTAGAGTCGTATCAAAGAGACCTAAACTTAATCGTTTTATCATGAATGGGAGAATCTTTAAACGAAACAATATTCAAATCTCTTTAGCCGTTAAGAAAAAACTTACAGATGAAGCTGAAGAGACAACTATTAAAATAACATTTGATGGTACAGAATCAATCTATGATGTTATGGAAAAAGTCCACAAAACAGTAAATGAAAATAAAGGCGACATTAAAAACGGAACTGATAATGTTGCAAGAATTTTAACCAGAGTTCCCAATTTTTTAATCAAGTTTATGGTAAGATTTTTAATGTGGTTAGACAAACACGGTATGTTGCCAAAGAGCATAATTGCTGTCAGTCCATTCCACACTTCAATCTTCGTGACCAATTTAAAATCAATCAAAATGGAAACTGTGTATCACCATATTTATAATTTTGGAACAACCGGTGTTTTTGTATCGATGGGTAAAGAAACTTTAGAGCCTAAAGTTGTAAACCAAGCGACTAATGAAATCGGTGTAAAGAAAATTATGAAGATGGGAATTGTCATCGATGAAAGAATCACCGATGGTCTCTACAACAGTTTATCCTTAAGAGAATTCAAGAAAATCATGGAAAATCCTTCTGTGTTAGATCAAAAAAATGATGATGTCATTTTAGATGATTAGGTGAAGAGACATGTTTTTAAAAGTTGAATTTCTTGAAGTAATTGGTCTTATAATTGGCTTAGCTTTCTTTTTAATTGGGGTTAGATTTACCTTTTTTCCTAGAGCATTTATAAAAAATTTGCAAAACTATAAATACAAAACCACATCAACACCAGATAAAAGAACGGTTATCGTTACAATTATCATTGGGAGTTTGTTGATGCTAATGGGGGCTTATTATACGTTTATCGCAATTTTAGCAATGATTGATTGATCCTGTATAATCTTATTTAGATTTTACAGGGTTTTTTTATTGCTTATTTATAAGCATGAAACAATCAAAACTTTACAGAATAGAACGTGAGGAAAGAAAAATGAGCATATTACAAATAAATAATTTAAGCAAAGGTTTTGCTGGCCAAGAATTGTTTGATAACATATCATTAACGATTAATATGGGAGAAAAAGTAGCTTTAATCGGAAAAAATGGTACCGGTAAGACCACGCTTTTAAAAATAATCCTTGGAGAAGAAACAGCTGATTCGGGAGAGGTTTTTATATTAAACAAAATAAAGATAGGATATCTTTCACAAAAAATAATTGAATCAGAAAAGAATACTTTATTTAATGAATGCATCTCAGTATTTCAAAAAATAGTTGATATTGAAAAACAGATGCATGAATTAGCGAAGAAAATGCGGTCTGATTATAGCGAAGAGGCTTTAAACCGCTATAGTCAAAAAGAACATCTCTTTCAGATCGAAGGCGGTTATGAGTATTTAACGAAAATTGACCTTTTATTATCAAAATTTGGTTTCAATAAAGACGATTATAATCGCGCAATTGAAAGCTTTTCCGGTGGAGAAAAAACTCGGATTGCCTTTGCGAAACTATTAATGATTGAGCCGGACTTACTGATTCTAGATGAACCAACAAATCATATGGATATTGAAATAATTGAGTGGTTAGAATCTTATCTAAAGACTTATCGAGGTGCAGTTTTAGTTGTGACTCACGATAAGTACTTTATTAACAAGGTTGTAAATAAAATCTATGATTTAGAGAATGAAGATTTGGAACTATATCTTGGTAACTACGATTTTTATGAGGCGGAAAAAACTTTACGTTACGAACAACTTTTGGCTAAATACACAAGACAAAAAAAAGATATTGAACATTTACAGAGTTTTGTTGATCGTTTTAGATATAAAGCGACTAAAGCTAAGTCTGCACAGGATAGGATAAAGAAGTTAAATCGCATTGAAAGAATTGAATTACCAAAATCAAGAACAACAAAATTGAACTTAAATTTTAAGAGTTCAAGGCCGACTAATGTTCATATCTTAGAAGTTGAAAATTTGGTTATTGGTTATGAATCACCATTATTAAAGCCAATAAGTTTCAAGATGCGCGGGTTTGATAAAATTGGAATTATTGGAAATAACGGAACCGGTAAAACAACCTTAATCAGAACACTCATGCAAGAAATACCAGCATTATCTGGTGAGTATAAGTTTTATAAGAAGTTGAAGTTTGGATACTTTGATCAAAATATAACCTATTTTGATCCTAATCAAACCTTAATTGATACTGTACATAATCTCTACCCGGTAAAAACTCTATATGAGGTAAGATCTGATTTAGCAAGGGTAGGTTTCAAAGAAGAAGATGTTTTTAAAAAGGTAATGGTACTAAGTGGTGGAGAACTGGTTAAACTAAGAATTTTGCTTTTGATGCTTGAAAACGCTGATATATTAGTTTTAGATGAACCGACAAATCACTTAGACATCGATTCAAAAACCTTAGTTGAAGATATTTTCGAAGCGTACAAGGGTCCAATAATTTTTATTTCTCATGATCGCTATTTCATCAATAAGGTCGCTACAAAAATCATCAGTTTAAGAGATGAAGCTAAAATTTACGAAGGTAATTATGAGCGGTATTTAGAAGATACCAAAAAAACGGAAATAAAACCAAAACAAGTTAAGAAAAATCAAAACCGACCCAACTATCAAAAAGAAAAACAAAGGATAGAAAAAGAGATTCATGAAATGGAGAAAGATATCAGTGATTTAAAGAAAGCTTTATTTAATCCGGATATTTATCAAAATCATGTGAAATATCATGAATATGAAGATCTAATTATCCAAAAAGAACAAATTCTTGAAGAATTGTTTCAAGATTATGAAGAAGTCGAAAAACTATGTAACCAAAAAGATTGACTTGTGCTAAAATAGTAATGTTATGGAGGTAAATAAGATGTTAAGTAAAATAAAAACTGATTTAAGGACAGAGCTAGAAGCTCTGCTTAAGGAAAAATATAATAATGAAATAAATGTGGTTGTTGAAGAACCAAAAAACCCTAGTTTAGGAGATATATCAATCCCGGTTTTTTCGATTGTAAAGGTTTTGCGGAAACCGCTCAACTTAGTTGCACAAGAAGTTACAACTATACTTAAAAATACCCAGGTGAGTGAAATGTTTTCTCGGATTGATATTCTTGGAGGTTTTATCAATATCAGTATCGATAGAATGAACTACACTAAGTTGGTTTTAGAGAACGTTGAGAGTAATTTTAATAACTTTAACTACGGAAAAGACAAAACCGTTTGTATTGATTATTCATCACCGAATATCGCTAAACCATTTTCAGTTGGACACCTACGTTCAACGATTATCGGGCATGCTATCGGTAATATTCTTGAAAAACTGGGGTATAAAGTTGTCAGAATTAATCATCTAGGGGATTTTGGAACTCAATTTGGCAAGATTATCTATGCTTATTTAAACTTTGGTGATCGCGATAAAGTTGATGAGAATCCAATCGAAGAGTTAGTCAAACTCTATGTTGAATTCCATGAGTTAGCCAAAGAAAACCCAGAGATTGAGGATAAAGCCAGAGAAATCTTTAAGGAACTAGAACTAGGCAATCCTGAATATCAAAAACTCTGGGAGCATTTTCGTGAAGTTTCATTGGAAGAGTATATGAAAGTTTATGAGATGTTAAATGTGAGCTTTGATTCCTACAATGGAGAGGCTTTCTACAATGATAAAATGAAGCCTGTAGTTGAAGAATTGAAAAGCAAAAATTTATTAAAGCTTGATTCAGGAGCGATGATTGTAGATTTGGGTGAAGAAATGCCACCAGCATTGATTCAAAAAAGTGATGGCTCAACCCTATATATTACCAGAGATTTAGCTGCGCTTTTCTACCGTAAAAACACTTATAATTTTGATGAAGTGCTCTATGTGGTTGGAAATGAACAAAAACTTCATTTTCAACAGTTAAAAGCTGTAGTGAAGAAAATGGGTTATGATTTTGATGACGAAATTAAACATATAAATTTCGGATTAGTGCTCCAAGACGGTAAAAAAATGTCAACGAGAAAAGGGAAAATCGTTAAATTAGAAGATGTGCTTAAAGAAGCATCTAATCTGTCTTTAGAATACATTAATGAAAAAAATCCCGACTTGGATAACAAAGAAGAAATTGCTGAGAAAATCGGGGTTTCCGCAGTTATTTTTAATGATTTAAAAAATTATCGAACTAATGATATTGACTTTAATTTAAAAGAAATGGTCAATTTTGTCGGTCAAACTGGACCATATCTCCAATACACATCAGTGAGAATAACTTCTATTCTTGAGGAGATGGATTTCAAAAAGGTTAATTTAGACTATAGTTTATTCAAAGAAGATCACAGTTTTGAACTAATCAAAACGATATCTCAATATGAAGATACATTGCTTAAAGCAAAAGAAGAATATTCACCTTCTGTATTAGCAAAATATCTTCTAAACTTAGCGAGTTTTTTCAACAGTTTTTACGCTAAAGAAAAAATTGTTGTCGATGATGATATAGAAAGAAATACAAAACTATATCTCATTCATATTATCAGGTCTATCCTTAATGAGGGGATGACGTTATTAGGTATGCAGGTGATTAAAAAAATGTAATCCTTGCAAATTTAAAGAGGGACATTATGGAAGATATAAAACAAATAAAAAAACCAAAGCGACATATTTTAAAATACATTGGTTTAATGTTTAAGTGGATGGGTTCTAACTCGGTGTTGTTATTTCCAGCCATTGTTGCTTTGATTGTAGTATCATATTTAAGAACTTTAACACCATTATTTGGTCAACATATTATTGATGAAATTTTAGAATTCAGCGATAGTGGATCCAAGCTACCGGCTTTTTTCGCTGATTTTTTAGTGGCAGATACCAAGGTTAAATCCTTGTTTCTAGCAGCAGTTATGATATTGATATTAGCTTTTTTTAGGGCTTTATTGATATTTGTCCAAAGAGCTGCTTCAGGAGTTTTTGCGGAAAAAACGACTTATAATCTCCGTAACAATCTATATCTAAAATTACAAGATGCTGATTATTATTTTCATTCTCATTCAGAAACTGGAGATATTATTCAACGCTGTACAACCGATGTTGAGATGTATAAGCGGTTTATTTCTGAACAAAGCATTGAAGTTTTACGTTTAGTGCTTTTAGTAGGATTCTCAATTTACCAAATGTATTATTTGAACATTACGATGATGTGGGTTTCTTTGATTATTGCGCCAATTCTGCTTTTAAGTGCTGCATTTTACTTTAGAAAAGTTGAGAAAATGTTCAGTGAGATTGAAAAGAATGAAGCGACAATGACAACTCATGTTCAAGAAAATGTTTCTGGTGCAAGAGTTGTTAAAGCCTTTGCTAATGAAGCTTATGAAGTTAGCAAGTTTAAA
>JBAYQC010000028.1:0-13852 GCA_041677365.1 Candidatus Izemoplasmatales bacterium
ACATTGATTTTGGAGATGAATTCATTAAAGTCATTGGTGACAATGACCTTGAAATTACTGATTTAGATGAAGTTGGAAGTAATACAACCGAAAGCGATGCATATGAATTTTTCTTTAAAAAAGTTGATGGAACCATTTATTCACGGGTCTTAGAAAAAGATCCTGATGAAGGTAGGTTCGGCATTGAGTTTAAAAACTACAACATCGTTAATGAAGAAGAAACCTTTCCAAAGTACCAGGAGAACTCATCAAATATTGGTGGTCCTAGCGGAGGCTTATTACAAACACTAGCAATTTATAATATGCTAGTCGAAGAAGATATAACTAAAGGGTTAAAAATCGCTGGTACTGGAGAAATTAACTTAAATGGAAGTGTAGGCTATATCGGCGGAGTAGAGCAAAAAATCTTAACTGCCTATTTAAACAAAGTTGATGTATTTTTTATCCCATACCTTGATTCTGAGAGATATACTGATAATTATTTAGAAGCTTTAAGAGCTTGTGAGAAACATGGAATTGATCCAGAGCCTTGGTTAGTACCAGTTGCTACTTTCCAAGATGCTTTAGATTATTTAGAAGGGTTAGATGGATAATGAAAGCCTATATAAAACTATGGAAAAATTTATTTTCCGAGCTTAATTTTAAAGTTATTTTAGATGCCTTCTTTGGTGCATTGGTATTCAATCTTTTACTTTCAGTTCCGCTATTTATCGTCATGGCACAAATCATCTCAGTTTATGCTTATCTTGTTAATTTATGGGTTTGTGTTTTAATGATTCTAGCAATTTTATTAAATTATATTTTACATTTGTGGTGGAATAAAGCCTTAAGATTGGCTGAACCTAATCTTGAAGCAAATACAAAAAAACTATTTTTGGTTAATCAAATCATTACTGATATGATCATTGTAATTATTGGTTTGCTGTTTATCTTTGTGTTTATTCCCATAATTGTGGTCTAGAGGTGGATAATGATTAAGTGGTTGTTAATAATACTAGGATTAATTGGTTTAGATCAAATCAGTAAGATTTGGGTATCTGAGACAATGATGATTGAAGAGAGTATACCGGTGATTAAAGATTTTTTTCATATAACCTATACTAGAAACCTCGGAATGGTTTTTGGTGGACTTCAAGGAACTGCGGCTCAGTATTATTGGGTATTTCTAATTTTTGCAATAGTAGCTATTGGTGTCTTTGGATATATGTTTTTAAAAAGCGATTTTTCTGATAAAAAGTTAGTTGTGTTTCGAATAGCGCTAGCTTTACTTATTGCTGGTACCATTGGAAATGCAATTGATCGAGCTGTTCAAGTCGATCACGCTGTTATTGACTTTATTGATTTTAAAGGTATTTGGAGTTATATTTTTAATCTTGCTGATACCTTCTTAAATGTTGGAATTGCTTTATTCTTTATTGATATAATGTTTTTAGAAAAGAAACGAGTGAAGACAAATGGATGATTTGTTTTTTGAGTACGAAGTTAATATTCAAGATAGTTTAGATCGAATTGATCGTTTTTTAGCAAACAAAATTGAACATTTAAGTCGTTCAACTATTAAAAAATTAATCGCCGAAGAAAAGGTACTTGTTAACCAAGCACCAATTAAAGCTAGTTACAGTTTAAAAGTTTCTGATTTGATTGAAATCATTGATGTTGTTCTTAATGAGACTGATATTATACCCAAAGAAATGCCGTTAGAGATAATTTATGAAGATGAAGATGTCTTAGTTATTAACAAACCTTCAGGACTTGTGGTACACCCTGCTCCCGGGCATTACACCGATACTTTGGTAAATGGATTACTCTGGCATTTAAAATCACTATCAGATGTAAACGGAGAATATCGACCAGGAATCGTTCATCGAATTGATAAAGACACTTCAGGATTGTTAATGGTTGCTAAGAATAACTATTCTCATGAAATTTTAGCTCGAGAACTTCAAGAAAAAAAGACTAAACGCGAATACATTGCTTTGGTTGAAGGGGTTATTCTAAACAAAAAAGGCCGTATCAACGCTCCGATTGGTAGAGACAAACAAAACCGCTTAAAAATGGCAGTTACAGCTAACGGAAAAGAAGCAGTTACTAATTTCGAAGTTTTAGAAACGTTTTCAGATTCAACCTTAATTAAATGCATATTAGAAACTGGTAGAACTCATCAAATCCGAGTACACTTAAATTATATCAATCATCCTTTAGTAAATGACTATGTCTATGGAAATGCACCAATTAATGATTTTGGTCAGTTTCTACACGCTCAAACTCTCGGTTTCACACACCCAAAGACTAAAGAATGGATGGAATTTAAATCGCCACTACCTAATATATTTGAGGACTATCTCCAAAAAAAAAGAATTTAAATTTAAAATTTAATTCTTTTTTATTTTTTCAAAATTCTTAAAATTTACCTTAGCAATTTTATTAAAGACTTCTTCGCCATGCTTTAACGCTATTACTTTGGCAATAGCATCTACACCAGGCCCCGCGCCTTTTGGAAGCACAATTCCAATCTCTTTACTCAATTCATCAAAAGCAAGAAGAAACTTATATCTAGCGATAATCGCAGCTACTGCCACAGCTTGATGAATTGACTCTGCTTGGGTTAAAAAGTCTATATTTTTAACAACAGTTTCACCACTTAAATAATTAAAGTAATTAGACTCAGAACAGAACTTATCCAAAATTATTTTTTGATAGTCTGAATGCTTATCTACAAGCTTTTTTATTGCATGATTGTGTAGATAAGCTTTAATCTTATTCATATTGTATCCTTGACTTGTTAATTCGTTGAATTTTTCATTCTTTAAGACTAGTATATGGTAACTGATTTGGGAAATAAGTTTTTCCCCGATAACTCTAATTTCTCTATCGTTAATTCTTTTTGAATCTTTGATATTAAGTGTGTCTAAAAAGGTGTAATCCTGAGGGGTAACGTATGCTGAACAAACAACAACTGGGCCAAAAAAGTCACCAGTACCTACCTCATCAGAACCAATAACTCTTAAATTATAATATTGATTATCATAATCGATAATTGGAAGTTCTTCCTCATTAGGCAAAGTTTCAATACCAAAAATATCAGCCCATTTTTTATATTCGTTATAACCTCTTGTTCCTTGAAACATCACTTTGTTTGAATTATAAACTGTAATTGAAAAATCATCAGTTTTAAAACGATGTTTTATTTTTAAATCTTCACTATTCTCTTCGATTTTTTGGTAGTATGTTATAAATTTTTTTAAATCTTTATCACTTATAGTAAAAACATAGTTCATCTTGGTCAACTCCTCTTTTTATTTTAGCATAAACTGTGATAAAATAGAAGGAGCGGGTGAATGATAATGTACTTTGAAACCAAAAAATTAGAATATAATAAAATTTTAGATAACATAAAAATATATGCCCAAACCGATTTAGGAAAAAAGGCTATTTTTTCAATTGAACCTTTAAGAAATGAATTTGAAATAAAACTTTTGATGACAGAAACATTTGAAGCCAAAACCTTAATTGAGCGTTATGATGAAACTCCACTTTCAGGAGTATTAGATTTAACTAATATTATCAAAAAATCGCAGATTGGTTCGACACTTTCAATCGATGAGTTCATGCGGGTAGTTTCACATCAAGAAGCAATAACTCGAACTTTAAATTTTGTGAAAAAGGCACAAGCTTTAGAAATAGATTTCACAAATTTACTTGCCTATTACAATCGCTTAAATGATTTAACTGCTTTAAAGAAGAGTATTGACTTAGTGATTGATCGTAAGGGTGAAATTTATGATAACGCTAGTTCTAAGTTAGCGGAAATTCGGAAAAAAATTACTTTTACTGAAGAAAGAATCAATAATAAAATGCAAAGTTTGCTTAAGAGTGAACAAAAAAAACTTTCCGATGGTTTGATAACCATTAGAAACAACCGATTAGTATTACCGGTAAAACTAGAATATAAGAATAGTTTTAAAGGAATTCTACACGATTCTTCATCTTCGGGTGAAACTGTATTTATTGAACCGATGGCATGTGTGGATATGAATAACGATTTAGCAAGATTTTTCGTTGAAGAAGTCAATGAAATCGAAAGAATTCTATCAGCTTTAACTATAAAAGTAAGTGAAAAAATTGAAGAACTAAAACAAAATCAAGAAATATTTGTTCATCTTGATTTAACCTTCGCAAAAGCGAAATATGCACTTAACTTTACCTGTAACAAACCAAATATTACAAAAGATAAAATATCTTTACTTAATGCAAGACATCCATTAATAGACCAAAATGAAGTTGTGGGAAATAATATTACTTTCCATAAGTATAATCATATTATCATTACCGGACCTAATACTGGAGGAAAAACTGTAGCTTTAAAAACTTTGGGCTTATTAGCGTTAATGGCTCAATCAGGAATGTTGATACCGGTAGATGAAGGTTCAGACATTATAATCTTTTCCAATATATTTGCAGATATAGGTGACGAACAATCAATCGAGCAATCTCTTTCAACTTTTTCGTCACATATAGAAAATATAACTAAAATACTTTCTTTATCAGAAGATAACTCTTTAGTTTTGCTGGACGAAATAGGTTCAGGTACAGACCCTAAAGAAGGAGCTTCTTTAGCGATTGCGATTATTGATCATCTTCGAAACAAAAAACTCTATTCGATGATAACTACTCATTACCCTGAACTTAAGACTTATGCATATAATCTCGACAATGCTGTTAATGCCTCAGTAGAATTTGATATAAATACTTTAAGGCCGACATATCATTTAAGAATTGGAATTCCAGGGACATCAAATGCGATAAAAATTGCTAGAAGATTAGGCCTTAATAAAACTATTTGTGAACAAGCTGAATCAGTATCTTTAACATTTGATACTGATGTTTCAAAATTAATAAAGAAACTTGAAGACCAAAGCCTAGAATTAGATCTTGAAGTCAAGGAATATCGGAATAAAATTAAAAACCTAGAGATTGAAGAGAAACAATTACAAGATCTAAAAAACCGTGAAGAACTACTTCAAAACCAGAGGATGAAGGAGTTCGAGGCGGCTGAAGAGGCCCGACTAGAGGCTTTGAATGAAAAAGCTCTTGATTTAATTGAAGAGTTAGATGAACTAAAAAAGACTGCTCAATTTAAGGAACATGAACTTGCAAAATTAAAACATGATACCAAAACAGTTTTCAATCGTAAAAGAGCTTATAAGAAAACCACACATAAATCAATTCAAGAAAATGATATTGTCAACGTTTTAGCTTATCAAAAACAAGCTACTGTAATTAAAAAACTGAAGAACAACCAGTTTGAAGTTGCCATGGGTAATTTAAGTCTAACTGTTAAAGAAAAAGAAATTGAATTTGTATCTAGAAAACAAGAAAAAATTAAAACTACCTATCAAACTAGCTCTGACCCACAGGTAAGAACAGTTAAAGTAGAGCTAGATTTACACGGAAAACGGTATGAAGAAGCGATGCTTGAGTTAGATAAATTCGTTGATGATTGTCTATTAAACAATTTAGAATTTGCTTATGTGGTTCATGGAATTGGTACAGGAGCGTTGAAAAAAGGTGTAGAGAAATATGCCAAGAGCAATCCACAGATTAAAAGTTTCCGCAGGGGAACAGAGAATGAAGGTGGATTAGGAGTGACGGTAATTCAATTTAAGTAAGGAGTATTCATGAAAAAACTGGAAATATATATAGCTCGCTATTGCGGAACTTGTAGAGGACTAAAAAAGCGAATAATCAACATAAAAGAATCTCTAATTGAAGTTGAGATAATTTTTCGTGATATCGATATTGAAAGAGATAAAGTCAGAAAAAATAATATTGAAAATGTTCCTACAATTATTTTCTATATTGACAACCAAGAAGTCTCTCGTTTAGACGGATACATCTCCGAAGAAGATATTTTACACTTATTAGACGAGGCCAAATGATGGATGGATTATTAATTGTTAATAAAGACATTAACATGACTTCTCATGATGTTGTCAACATTGCCCGTAAGGCATTGAAGACAAAAAAAATTGGTCATACAGGAACTTTAGACCCGAATGCTACAGGAGTATTAGTTTTAGCAGTTGGTAGAGCAACTAAACTAATGAAATACTTTCTTAATGATAACAAAACATATATCGCTGAATTTTTGATTGGTAAAGCTTATGATACAGATGATGTAACTGGAAAATTAGTTGCTGAGAAAACTACAAAAGACCTAAGCTTAGATACAGTCAAAAACAAGTTACTAAGTTACTTAGGGGAAAGTGAACAACTACCCCCTGATTATTCTGCGGTCAAAATTGATGGAAAGAAATTATATGAACTTGCTAGAAAAAACCAAGTAATTGACAATAAAAAACTACGCAAAATTAATATCGAAGATATCAAAATCTTCGATATCAAAAGAATTGATGACACAATATTGCTTAAGACAAGCTTGACAGTTTCTAAAGGAACGTATATTCGCTCAATAGCTAGAGATTTAGGATATGACTTGGATAATTACGGAACGTTGTTTTCTCTTGTAAGAACTAAAGTAAACGAATTTTCTCTTGAAGATGCAAACACAATTTCCGAATTGAAATCAGGAAATTTTACTCTTAAGTCTCCTTTTGAATATTTAGATTTACCAAGGATAACAGTTTCAAAAAATATTGAAGATGAAATTGAGCATGGTAGATTTTTAGACTTAAAGTATTTTAAAGCAAAAAAAGACACAATAGTTTATTCTGAAACTAATGAGCCTTTAGCTATATATTTTTATGATGAGACAATAAATAAAATGAGGATGAGTGTTAAATGGCGGTTAAAATAAAGTATCTTGATTATACCGATACAATTAAAGAAGATAATCTAATTCTATGCTTAGGATTTTTTGATGGGTTACATAAAGCTCATCTTGCTTTGGTGAAAAAGGGACAGATTATCAAAAAAGAAAAAAAGTTAAAACTTGCAGTTTTAACTTTTGATCAAAGTATTAGAAACTTCATGCAGAACAAACCATTCTATTTTTTAACTTCTGTATATGATAAAGCAAAGATTTTAGAAAACTACGATGTAGATATTTTATATGTTATGAAAGTCTCTTTTTCATTAATTAAATTTGACAAAGGTATGTTTATTGAACAGTTTTTAAAACCGATAAAAGTATGTGTCGCTGGAGAGGATTTCACTTTCGGATATAAGAGTCTAGGAACTGTAGATGATTTAAAAAAATGTGATTATTTTGAATCCATTATTATCAAAGAGATCACTTATCATCATGTGAAAATCGGCTCAACGCTTATCAGAGAATATTTAGCTGATGGTTTAGTTAAAGAAGCTAATTTTTTATTAGGGAGAAATTATACCATAACCGGAGAAGTGATCAATGGTAAAGGGATTGGAAAAGAACTGGGATTTCCAACCGCCAATATTGATTACACAAAATATTTGTTACCTAAATTAGGGGTTTATTTAACAAAAGTTAAAGTAAATAAAAAGGAATATTTTGGATTGACAAATGTTGGAAAACGTCCAACTTTTAACGATAATGTTATCTCTGTTGAAACGTATATTTATGATTTTAGTAAAGACATCTATGGTAAACTTATCACTATTGAATTTTTAGAATTTATGCGTGATGAAGTACGTTATCCTAATTTAAAAGAATTAATTGATCAAATTAATCAAGACCTTCTTACGGGTCAAAAAATTATTGAGATGAGGTATAATAATGAAAAAAATCGGTAAAGGCTTCTGGATATTTTTAGGTATCGCTGCAGTATTCTTTATGATTATGATTATCCTAAGTTCCGTATTAGAACTTGGAGAAAGATTAGCCAAGATTAACCCGTATGTAGAATATGCTTTTTATGGACTTTCGGCAATTTTATTTATCATTCTGTTTGTCAGGCCAATTCTACTAATTATTTTTTCTCCAACATTTTCTTTAGATGAGTTATTCTCAGAAGAAGAAAATGCTCGAAAAAATTATTCGATGTATAAAAAAGTAGCAAAAAACTTAATTTCCGAGGATTATTTAAAGCCTGAAGATAAAACTTCATTAGAAGAATCTCTTGGAGATGCCTTAGAACTGAAAGCATCTTTAGCTAAGATTTTTGATGAAACTATAAAAAAAGAGTTGAATAAAATGATTATTTCTCATGCAGAAACAGTCTTTATTTCGACTGCAATTTCTCAAAACGGAAAATTAGATGCCATTGCAGTTTTATCTATTAATTTAAAATTAATTAAAAATTTAGTTTTAAAATGTGGTTTTCGTCCAAGTTATTATTCACTTGGAAAACTATCGGTAAATGTTTTGTCAACTGCTATAATCGCTGAATCATTGGAAAATATGGATTTTTCTGAAGTGTTTCCAACAAGTGGAGTTAATGCACTTTCAGAAATCCCAATACTAAAAACTGTTACCGGATCTTTCGCTCAAGGGATTGGTAATGCATTATTATCTCTAAGAGTTGGCATAATCTGTCGTAATTATTTATTTATGAATATTAAAGGTTTAAAAAAGAATCAAATTCGTAAACTTGCTTTTGGAGAAGCAGTCGTACTTTTACCAATGGTTTTGGTAGAATCAATGAAGAAAATTCCCAATCGTTTTAAGGGCTTATTCGGTAAGATTTTTTAAAAGTTAAAACGATTGATTTATCAATGTTGATTTGTTATAATTGTTAAGGCAAAAGATTTGGAGGAAAATATATGATTATTGACAAACTAAGTGGGTCAAGAGTTCATTTTGAGGTAAATGTTACCAAGGATCAATTTGAACACGGACTTGACCATGCATTTGAAGTAGAAAATGCAAAAGTAGAAATTAAAGGTTTTAGAAAAGGCAAAGCACCAAGAAGTGCTTATGAGGCAAAATTTGGTGTTGAATCTTTATATGAGGAAGCTATCCAACATGTATTACAAGAAACTTATTATAATACTGTTATGGAAAATGAAATTGATGTAGTTGCTCAACCTAAAATCGATCTTGATGTAGCTAACATCAAAAGAGGCGAAGACTTTTCATACAAGGTAACAGTGGCTGTTAAACCGGAAATCAAATTAGGAGAATATAAAAATCTTAAAGTTGATTTATTGCCGGTTGAACCATCTGATGCAGAAGTTAATTCAGAAATCGATCGTAAACTAGAACAAAATGCAGAAATGGTTATTAAAGAATCTGGTAAACTAGAAAACGGTGATACAGCTGTATTTGATTTTTCTGGTTCAGTTGATGGCGAAAAATTTGCGGGTGGTACTGCAGAAAATTATGAACTAGTTATTGGCTCAGGTAACTTCATTCCTGGATTTGAAGAGCAAATGGTCGGAATGGCAGCTGAGGAAGAAAAAGATGTAGTTGTTACTTTCCCTGAAGACTATCAAGAGAAGTCTTTAGCAGGTAAGGAAGCAGTTTTTGCAGTTAAACTTCATGAAATCAAACAAAGAGTAGTTCCAACTTTAGATGAAGAATTTGTAAAAGAATTAAATCTTGACGGAGTTGAAACTGTTGAAGCTTATAAGAAACATGTTTCTGAAGAGTTAAAAACAGCTAAAGAAGAACAAAACAAACAACATCTACGTCAAAGCGTTGTTGCGCAAGCAGTTAAAAATGCCGAATTTGATTTACCTGAAGAAATGGTTAAAGATGAAGTTTCAAAAATGGACGAAAACACTCGTAACCAAATTAAACAATATGGTTTAGACTTCACTATGTATCTACAATACATGGGTAAAACTGAAGAGCAGTATCAAGAAGAGTTAAAATCACAAGCAGAAAAAGGTTTATCTGAACAATTTGTTGTTAATGAAATTGCTAAAGTAGAAAACTTAAGCGCTACTGATGAAGAAATAAAAGCAAAATATGATGAGATTGTAGAACAATACAAATCACAAAATGTTACTTTAGAACAAGCTAAACAAGCTATTCCTGAATCTGCAGTTATTTCTGAAATCGCATATGGAAAAGCAATTGATTTATTGGTTGAATCAGCAGACATCAATAATTCAAAGTAAAAAAATACTAAAATCATAATTCACATAAACACCTTATATTTTATCAAATAACATTGGTTAAAATATTAGGTGTTTTTTCTATAATATGTTAGAATAATACTGACAACAAATATTAAAAACGAGGTGATTATATGTATAATCCAAAAAAAGTATTTTCTGATCACTTGCCGGTTATTGCAGTTAGGGGAATGATATTTCTTCCAGCTTCAGATATTCGCGTAGAAATCGGAAGAGATTTTTCAAAAAATGCTATTTATGAGGCTGAAACTAATCGCGATGGACATGTATTATTGGTGTTTCAAGAAAATCCAATGATTGAAGAACCAGAGTTCACTGATTTTGTAGAAGTTGGGATATTAGCAAGAATAAGCGTAAAGATAAAATTGCCAAATGGTAATTATAAGATAAAATTTGAACCCATTACAAGAGTTAAAATCAATGATTTAGTTGCTAAAGAGCCATTTTATCTAATTGATTTTACTTCTTTGTTGCTTAAACAAGAAGATGTTAATGAAGAACAAGTTCTACTTAAAATGCTTACTAAAGAAATTGTTGAAAATGCTAAATTCTTATTTAGAGATTCAAAAAAAGTTTTGGATTCATTAAAACAAGGAATCACATCAGATCAGTTATCTGATTTAGTAGCTTCTGAGCTTAGAATTCCTGAAAACGAAAAAATTAAATATTTAAAAGAATTATCAATAAACAATCGTTTAAAATATCTTTTAGAAGATATTGAAAAAGAAAAAACGCTTCAATCGATTGAAAACCGCATTAATGAGAGTGTTCGAAAGTCAGCTGATCAAAACCAAAAGGAATATTATCTAAGAGAAAAAATGCGGGCAATTCAAGAAGAACTTGGTGATTCTAAACAAAGTGATGCTCAGAAATTTTTAGAACAAATTGAAAGCTCTGATATGCCGCCAAAAGTGAAAGACAAAGCTTTAAAAGAACTTAAACGTTATGAATATCTCTCACCAAATTCCAGTGAGTCAAATGTTGTTAGAACTTATTTGGAAACATTGATTTCTATCCCTTGGGCCAAGATGACAGAAGATGAAAAAGACATTAATATAGCTATAGAAAAACTCGAAGCTTCACATTTCGGCTTAGAGAAAGTAAAGGAAAGAATTATTGAGTATTTATCAGTTAAGATGCTTACTGGTAAGAATCCACAGACAATTCTTTGTTTGTCAGGACCTCCAGGAGTTGGGAAAACTTCCCTAGCTAAATCAATCGCAAATGCTTTGAATCGTGAGTTTGTTAAAACTTCATTAGGTGGAGTCCATGACGAAGCAGAAATTAGAGGGCATCGCCGAACATATGTTGGAGCTTTGCCGGGAAGAATAATCAATGGAATGATTAAAGCTAAAGTTGTGAATCCTGTCTTTTTAATTGATGAGATTGATAAACTTACAATGAATGAACGGAATGATCCTTCTTCAGCACTTTTAGAAGTTCTTGATCCTGAGCAAAATCAATTTTTTAGCGATCACTATGTCGAAGAAGATTATGATTTATCAAAAGTAATATTTATTACTACAGCTAATTATCTACAAAACATTCCTGAACCATTAAGAGATAGAATGGAAGTTATCGAGTTAAGTTCTTATACGGAAATCGAAAAATTCCATATTGCAAAGCAGTTCTTAATCAAGAAACAAGTCGAGAGTCATGGGCTTAAATCAAGCAAATTACAAATCACAGATGCTGCCCTAAAGACGATAATTAGAGATTACACACGAGAAGCGGGTGTTCGTCAGCTCGAAAGGTTAATTGGTTCAATCGTCCGCAAGGCAATTAAACAAATACTAACCAAGAAAATGGATTCAATAACAGTTAAACAAGACAATCTAAGTAAATTCTTAGGTAAACCTTTGTTTAAGAATAACAAGGTTTCTAAAAATGATTTAATCGGAATTGTAACTGGTTTAGCATATACCATGGCTGGTGGGGACACTTTAGAAGTTGAAGCTACTTATTATGAAGGGAAAAATAATCTTGTCTTAACCGGTAATTTAGGTGACGTCATGAAAGAATCTGCTTTAGCAGCTCTTTCTTATGTTAAGAGTAATGCTGAAAAACTAGGAATCAAAAAAGAATTACTTGACGAAAATGATTTTCATGTTCACGTGCCAGAAGGAGCAATACCTAAAGATGGACCTTCAGCTGGTGTTACTATCGCCACCGCATTGATTTCGGTTTTAACTAACCGAAAAGTTAATCGTTATGTCGGTATGACTGGAGAAATCACTTTAAATGGTAGAGTTCTACCAATTGGTGGTTTGAAAGAAAAGGCTATTGCTGCATCTAGAACCGGACTAAAACAGATAGTAATTCCCCTTGGAAATGAAAAAGATGTTGAAGATATTCCTAAAGAGGTTTTAGAAGTATTGGAAATTAGTTTTGCTGAAACCATTGACGATGTCATTAAAATAGCACTTTTAGATTAAGCTGTATTTTAAATACGGCTTTTTCATCATAAAATTCAACTAATGAGGAAATATGAAAAACATTAAGCGTCCTTTAATATATATGCTTGGCTTAGCAATTCTTGGACTGAGCGTAACTTTATTTCAAAAAACAAATTTGGGTATGGGTTCTTGGGATGCATTGAACCGAAACTTTTATGAAGGTATCCCTTTGGACTACCGTTATTTAACGCCAATAATGGCGCTTTTACTTGTAAACTTAGCTTACGTAATTGAAAAGAAGAAGCCGAGTTTAGCAATGCTTTTTCCGATTGCAATAAGTTTTTATATTGGTCTAATTATCGATTTGTTATTATTGGTTATACCTGATGTAAGCCAACTTAATTTGGCTTATAATTTAGTATATGTTTTTTTAGCATTGATTTTAGTTGCCATAGGTTTGAATCTGATAATTATCTGTGATTATCCTTTGCCAGCATTAGATCAATTTTGCTTAGCAATTGCAAAAAGGTTTAAACTAACTTTTGGTAAAGGCAAATTAATTGGTGAAGTTATAGCTTTAATTGCTACAGTGATTGTTGGTTTGATTTTTTCTCATGAAAAAGTCTATTTCTACATTGGTGCCAATACATTTATAACAATTCTCTTAATCGGAAGATTTGTTGACCTAGTTGAAAAACCGATTAGAAAGGTGTTTTTAAGAAATTATGAAAATTGAAATTTATGCGGATAATTTAAGTAATAAAGATATTAGTAAAAACCGGCAATGTTCTGCTAGAACAGTCTTTGTAAAAGAAGGAAAAATTCTCCTTTTACACTCGAAAAAGTATGATTATTTCACACTTCCGGGAGGTAATCAAGAAATAAATGAATCATTAGAAGAAACTGCCATTAGAGAAACAAGAGAAGAAACCGGCTATATTGTAAGTGTGAAAAATAAAACTGTTACTATAGTCGAGTATTTTCCTGATGCAACATGGGAAAGTCATTACTTTTTAGTAGAACAAAGCGAAGCTGAACTAGTTGACAAAGAATTAAATCAAGAAGAGATTGAATTTGAGTGGGAAGTAATGTGGCTGAATTTGGAAGAGGCTTTAGTTTTGCTTGATAATCACGACTCCACTTATTATAAAGCAACAAATGTTATGCAAAGGGAATTCTTAGCAATAATAAACTCAATTTAACAGGAGTGAACTATGTTAGTTAATGCCTACACAATCCTTAATTATAATCGTTGCCGAAGATTTGCTGCTCTTAATGATCCGTTTACTAGTCTAAGTCTTAATACTTACCAAAATCACAATGATTCGGTTTATAAAGATATATTTTTAAGTCATATCTATAACCCTAAACATGAAATTAGGAAACATGTCAATCTTACAATTGAATTCCAACATGAAATCACCTTGACAGAA